>JAPKDN010000736.1 GCA_028822575.1 Alphaproteobacteria bacterium
GGTTTGCATCTCCTGGATCAGCCCGCGCCGCAATATTTCGTGATCGATAGTTTCAGTAACATGGCTGTTGAAGTCGCAATACGGGCATTTGGATAGACAAAACGGCCAGTGGACATACAAGCCGAAAACCTCTTCACTTCCAAGTACCGCGTCGGTGGCCGGTCTCATGACGGTTTGAACACCATGTCCAAAATTTTATTAAAGGCATTGGCCCGGTGGCTCACCGTGTGTTTCCATTCCTGGTCGACCTCGCCGAAGGTCTTGGCGTAGCCGGTTGGAATGAATATCGGATCATAGCCGAACCCCTGGCCGCCGCGCGGCGGCCAGGTAATAGCGCCAACAACTTTGCCCTCGACAGTTTCCACATGGTCATCAGGCCAGGCGAGACTGAGCGCGCAAACAAAGCGGGCGCGGCGATCCTGGATCAATCCAGTTTGGTGCTCGACCGCGAGAACAGCGTCATTGACCTTACGCATCGCCAGCCCAAAATCCTTTTCTGGCCCCGCCCAGCGGGCTGAAAAGATGCCCGGATCGCCTCCCAGGGCATCAACGGCCAGGCCCGAATCATCCGCCAGTGCGGGTAGCCCGGACGCCGTTGCCGCCGCGCGGGCCTTGAGCTCGGCATTTCCAACAAAACTGTCGGCGGTCTCCTCGGGCTCGGGCAAGCTCAGGTCACCGGCGGATACGACCTCTATACCTAACGGCCGAATTAAATCATTGATCTCTCGCACCTTGCCGGCGTTATGGCTCGCTACCAAGATGCGGTTTCCATCAAATCGGCGCGTGTTGAATACCGAATTCCCCGCTTTGGATGCCATGGCTGCGTCAGTCCAGCCCGAGCGCCGACTTTTGAAGCTTGACTAGATCCGCGATACCTGACCGCGCCAACGTCATCAACGAGTCAAATTCAGACCCCGCGAACGGCTCTTCCTCGGCGGTCGCCTGGATCTCGACGATGCCGCCCGACCCTGTCAGCACGAAATTGGCGTCCGCCTGAGCATTTGAATCCTCAGCGTAATCGAGATCCAAAACCGGTGTACCTTGATAGATACCGCAGGAGATCGCGGCGACGTGGTCGGTCAGGGGAACCGCCTTCAACACACCCAGATCCACTAGGCTGGCCATGGCTTGATAAAGCGCGACAAAGCTGCCGGTGATCGAGGCGGTTCTGGTTCCACCATCAGCTTGCAACACATCACAATCAACCCGGATCTGACGTTCGCCCAACGCCTTGTCGTCGGTAACCGCGCGCAAGGACCGGCCGATCAGGCGCTGAATTTCCTGAGTCCGGCCACTTTGCTTACCCCGCGCCGCTTCACGATCGGTTCTAGTGTGGGTCGACCGAGGCAGCATGCCGTATTCGGCGGTAACCCATCCCTTGCCCCGGCCTTTCATGAAGGACGGTACGCGGTCCTCGATGCTGGCTGTACAAAGAACATGCGTATCACCGAATTTAATCAAGCATGAGCCCTCGGCGTGCTTGGCGAACCCAGTTTCCAAGGATACCGCTCTAAGCTGATCCAGGGCGCGTCCCGAGGGTCTCGTCGACGAAATAGCCATGCTTTTTGTTCTCCGAAAAGCGCCGATTGAAAGCGGGGGACCCTAGCTGGTCGGATCCTCGGCGTCCAGCGTGCCCCGCTGGACGGATGGTTGAATTTGCCACGTTGACGTCCAGACGAGCTCTTCCTAAATTCGGGTTATGCCCAATGCGACGGTTCTTAACCTTAACGAACGATCCCGCGACGTGTTCAAGCACCTCGTGGACTCGTTCCTAGAGACCGGCGAACCCGTGGGCTCACGTACCTTGTCTCGTCTGATGGGTGCTAATCTGTCTCCAGCGACGATCCGCAACGTCATGGCGGATCTGGAGGATGTCGGGTTGTTATTCGCACCCCATACCTCAGCGGGACGGCTGCCAACAGATATGGGTTTGCGGATGTTCGTCGATGGTCTGTTGGAAATAGGTGGTGACCTTACGCAGGACGAGCGGGCCAGTCTGGACGGACAATGTCAGGCGGCTGGTCGAACATTCGCCGAGGTGCTGGCCGAGGCCGGTGCAGCGTTGTCGGGGTTAACCGAATGCGCAGGTCTTGTGATTTCGCCGAAAATGGATTCACCGTTGCGCCAGATCGAATTTGTGTCTTTGTCGGCGAACCGAGCACTCGTTGTGATGGTAAGTGACACGGGCCTTGTGGAAAACAGGGTGATCGAGCTTCCGCCGGGGCTTCCAGTTTCGGCCCTGGTGCAGGCTACGAATTACATGAACGCGCGGTTAGCCAATTCGACGATGGATGAAGCGAGGGACCGAATTCTTCAAGAAATTGGCCTAGAGAAAACCGAGCTGGATTCCCTGACCAATCGACTGGTGAAGGAAGGGTTGGCGCTCTGGGCGGGCGGG
>JAPKDN010000737.1 GCA_028822575.1 Alphaproteobacteria bacterium
TTTCGGGTCTATCCAGTCAAAATTACCATCCGTTCGACGAAGTGCGACATTGATCTATCTGTGCGCGGCGCAGCGGAACATCAAGACGAGAGCTTCAGCCAGTTCCCTATGCATGACAGCTGATTCAAAGGTTAGGGTAAATGCCCGTGACCATCTCCGCAACGACCACCGGCTGCACTCCACTTCCTCCTCGGTCACGGCGGCGTCCATGGTGCCGGCCTTGGCCGTGCAGGGTGCGGCGGCGAGCCCTACCTCCTGCGCTTCCATACCGTCCGGCGCTTGGTGATCATGATTCCTCAGGCGCCACTTGAAGCGCCAAAGCAGTTTATCGATCTTGGCGTTGGCAGAATCGAAGGCTGCAGAGGCACCCGCGTTCTGAGCTTGCCCCTGTATCATGATACGGCGCCCCTTATGGACGAAAATATCAGCGTGGACACTAGCCCCATCCCGTAGCATTGTTAAGAACGCTTTGATCGGGTTTGAGCAATATTTTTCCGATATCCCTTGGATTGATTCATCAAAATATCCACGAAGCGAACCTGCAATTTGAAACTGCTTACCATTCACGGCGACTTGCATGAGAACCCGATCATCATTGCCGTTGTTAAATATATGGGGCCGTTTGATCGATTTTCGAACCGGTCCGGCGCCGCTATCCCAGAAGGCGCGGGACAATATGGTCGAGACCAGGGCAAGTCAAGCCCTTCAGTCCAGCTTTCGTTTCACGCAGTTTTTTCGTTACGCTCCACATTCGAGCGACGCCGAAATCGCCTGAACTCAGGGCGCCAAGGCCTTTTCACGCCGACGCTGTACCGAAGAGGGAATGCGCATCGCCTCACGGTATTTAGCAACGGTTCGCCGGGCTATTTCGACTCCCTGGCCACGCAAAATCTGCACCAACCGATCGTCCGAGAGGATCTTGTTCTTGGCCTCTTCCTCGATCAACGCCTTTATCTTGAAACGAACCGCCTCGGCCGAATGAGCATCACCGCCAGCCGCCGAGGCAATCGCCGAGGTGAAGAAATATTTCAGTTCGAGTATGCCGCGAGGCGTGGTGATGTATTTGTTATTGGTCACCCGACTGACGGTACTCTCATGCATGCCGATCGCCTCGGCGATGTCGCGGAGCACGATCGGTTTAAGATGTTGGACGCCGAACCGGAAAAATCCATCCTGTTGACGCACGATTTCGGAGGCGACCTTGAGAATTGTCGTCGCCCGTTGGTGCAATGAGCGGACCAGCCAGTTGGCCGACTGGTGACATGCACTGAGATACTCCTTGTCCTGCTTCTTCATCGGCCTCTTCGAGACAAGAGCCAAATAACTGTTATTGACCAGGACTCGGGGAAGAGAATCAGGATTGAGCTCCAGGACCCATATACCATCTGGGCCTGCGCGCATCAGCACGTCTGGCACAACTTGAGAGTCGATTCCTGGTGCGAAGGACAATCCCGGTTTAGGGTCGAGGGATCTTATCTCTTCGACCATCTCGATCATGTCCTCGTCATCAACCCCGCAGAGCTTCTTGAGGCCGACAAGGTCACGCTTGGCGAGCCGGTCGAGATTATCCAACAAGGCCTGCATCGCTGGATCTAGCCGGTTGCGATCTCTTAGTTGCAGCGCCAGGCACTCTCCGAGATTCCGCCCAAATACACCTGGCGGGTCGAACATCTGAAGCCGAGAGAACACGGTTTCGACCTGCCCCAACTCACAGCCAAGAGCTTCCACGACATCCTGCATATCAGCTAGTAAATATCCGGTTTCGTCCAGCATCTCGATCAAATGGGCGCCGATCAGCTTGTCCACCGCACTCTTAAAATCAACGCCAAGCTGGTCATAAAGATGTTCTCGAAGAGTCTTAGCAGTGCTAGCCGATTGGTCGATGCTAAATTCCCCATCATCAAAATCGGCGCGCCCGCCTCCGCCAATCTGGCTGGAGAGCGTCATCCCGACCTCGCCATAATTGGCGCCACCGTCGGTTTCCTCAATTCCGGCACTTCCCCAACTGTTGTCATAGTCGATGTCACTGGGGTCGCTGACCTGGTCTGGCAGGGTCGTGGCCTCGGAGCGATCGACCATGTCGCCTGTAACCTCGTCGCCAAAACTGTCTGGTGCTGGTGTCGCGTCCGCCTCGCCGGCGCGCGCGCTCTCATAGGCGCTCAGATTGTCCGCGTCTACCGCGTCCTGAACCGTCGACCCGTCCCCTTCATCGCGTTCCAATAAGGGATTCTTCTGCAATTCACCGTCCACATATTCCGACAGTTCCATGTTCGAAAGTTGCAACAGCTTGATCGCCTGCTGCAACTGCGGCGTCATCACCAGGGACTGGGATTGCCGCAGGTCCAGCCGCTGTGACAGAACCATTCCAGTCCCTCCGACTAAAGGCGAAAACGTTCG
>JAPKDN010000738.1 GCA_028822575.1 Alphaproteobacteria bacterium
TCTTGGTGATCGGCTTAATATACTGGCTGCAAAACAAAGCGCGTTGAAGAAGTCACACTTAATTGGTGCAATCTTGCTCTCTCCTGTTTCGGGCTTTAGGGAATAAACTCATCCCGCTTAAGCTCGTAGGTAATCCGCTTCAGCTCTGCATTAATAGATTTGACCTTCTTGACATGAGCTCTGGACCGTCGCCCGTGCTTAGTGTGCGCCGCTATGGAGCGTGCTTTAACCGCGCGTTCCAGATAAAGCCGATATCGTCCAGCCGGGCAGCGCCCTGATCCGGTTGATGAGCCAGGGAGAAGACTTTGCCGGAGAGACCTTTGAGCGCTTCATTTTACTGCTACTGGGTAGCAGGGAAGAGGGTGGTGTTGAGCGGCCTAGCCAGGCGTCGGGACTGAGCGTGCGAATTGAGTATGACTAGGTCTTCTTCAACGATGTAGCTTTCAGCAGCGTCGCGCAATCATCCTGCCTCGATTCCGACTGGGAAATAACAGGATTGGAAATAAATAATTTGTACCCCAGAAAGGAATGGATGTACCTGCCATGCCTACTCTTGCTGATGCCGATCGTTGCCGCACAACGCCGCCGCCCGCGGATTGGGCCTGTTCCGCTTTAGTGCTGTCGGATACTTACTCTCATTTAGGCGGCCATCCTTTCAAACGCGAGAGGGCTTTTGCCGTCTAGCGCCAATTGCCTTTGCCGTGGAGTTTAGACGCCTCTTATGTATGGGAACGAGCCTACTTCCATCTTGTCTCGGGTCTAGCACATGCCGTGCCAAATCAACTCGGCATTAAGGGGTTTAAAGAACGTCTCGACGATCCGGGATAGCCGGGCGCAAACAGGGTTAGCGCACCCCGTATTTCTAATCGTCCCCGTCGGGGTTGAGCTTCTGTTTTAGCTCAGTCATACCTTTTATCCAGCGTTCCGGATCGGTGGCCTTCTTTGACCAATAGGCGCCAGCCTTCGGGTGGGTATAGATCATGAAGCGGTCGTCGGCGACACCCTCCAGGATCGCGGCCGCGGCTTCGTCGGCGGTTATGACGCCGTCGCGGACGGAGGCGCTGTCGGTCATGTTCGCCGTCATTGGCGTCTCGACCCGGAGCGGACAGACGACCGAGACGCTGACGCCTTTCGGTGCCCATTCGACCGCCAGCCATTCCGCCAGACCAACGGCGGCGTGTTTGGTTGCGGTATAAACGGCGGAATTCATCTGCATCAGGAGACCCGCTGCTGATGCCGTGTTAACCAGCTTTCCGCCGCCGCGCGCCGCCATCCTGGGCGCGACGGCGCGGGCGGCGTACAGATGCGACATCACATGCACGCCCCATTGCTGGTCCCAATGCTCGTTGTCGTCCCGGACTGGTTTCGGGCTGATGCCTGCGTTAGAGACGAACAAGTCGATTGGTCCTAATGACGTTTCCGTTGTTTCGACCAAGGCCTGGACCGCCGATTCGTCCGTAACATCGGTTGGCACGGCAAGGCCGCCAATTTCCGCTGCGCTGGCCTGAACCATGTCAGCGTGCAAATCGGCCATGGCGACGCCCTTGGCGCCGGCGGCTAATAACGCCTTCGAGAGCGCAAACCCGATGCCGCCGCCAGCGCCAGTTACGACCGCGACTTTACCTTGAATATTCATGAATTTCCCCGCGTCTTAAATTCCATTTTCTCCCCTGGACCGGTATGCACAATAGAATACGCATTAGTCCTTCGACCTAAATCCTACTCCAGCCTCACCCTTCCTGCCATCGATTTGCATCGGACTCCTGTTTTGGGGGGCCGCGGTGGCGCGTTTTAACTGAAATCTAGGGCGTCTTGGGATGAATGGGGTGTTATATTTCCAGATCAGGGAAACCCAAATCAAGGAGGGGTGCGCGATGAGTCGTCTATTCGGCGAAATGCGTCAGATTGGAATTGTCGTTCGCGGTGTCGAGGCCGCGATCAAGCACTGGGTCGACGTGTGTGGCGTCGGACCGTGGTTTTACACGGAAAAGCTTCCTGTCACATCGTTTGGCTAAAGTGAGCAACATTTCGATGGCAGTCACATGTCGGTCGCCCTGGCGAATTCGGCCGATGTTCAGCTTGAACTGATCCAGCAACGTCGCGACACGCCAAGCATGGACCTTGATTTATTGGAAGCGGGACATGAAGGCATGCAACATTGGTCTAGTTGGCCTGACGATTACGACGAAAAATTGCAGCGCGCTTTGTCCAATGGTTATTCTATCGGATAGCAGGGAGGCAGCCCGCGTGGCCGTTTCGTATATTTATGGAACGAAGGACATCCCGGAACAATCATCGAAATGGTCCATAATACGCCCGACCTTCGTTACAATATGGCACTGGGTGGAAAAGTAATGGTGCGGTGGCAGCGGCATAACTATCGTGGCCGACGAA
>JAPKDN010000739.1 GCA_028822575.1 Alphaproteobacteria bacterium
CATCGTGGACGTTGAAGCGGCGACGATCCACCAACTCCTTTTGGCACTAGAAAAATTAATCCCTAGCCTGAAGGATCATCTCGAACAGGGCATCGCGGTCTCGATCGATGGCCAGATCTTTCGCGACGACTGGTTCCGTGAAATCCCAGCGGGCGCCGAGGTCTTCGTATTACCGAGGCTTGCTGGCGGATAGCTGAGGTTTGAATCACGGCGCCAAGCCCGGCGGGCTTGGCGACTTAGACCGCGAGGGTCGCGATCGTGGCGTCCTGGGCGCCAGTCCCGGTCATGCCGGCGATGGTTATGTCATCCAGCGACCATCGTCCCCGGATCGCGCCCGTAACCACCTCGCCAAATTCTGGAGGGTCGTTGAGAACAGACCGGCGTCCCGCGTGCCGCTCAACTCACCCAGAAGCGAGCATTGGCTTAATCGGTCCGAGACATAGAGATTGGTGTCGCTGAGCGCGGTGGGGTCGATCTCCTGCTTGCCCTCCATGTCCGACCGCACGGACGTGATCTGTAGTCCTGGATGCATCCTATCGCGTTTAAGGAGTAGGGTCCGCGCCGGCGTAGCCACAACGACCAGCTGGCTTTCTCGAACCACCTCCGCCGGATAGGCGCGGGCTCTTGCGTCTAGGTCAATGGCAACGCCGATATCGGTGGCAAAGGCTTCCGCCTTGGCGGCATCCTCCCCAGACCAGCACTCTTGAGAAGGGACGTACCAGGCGCACCGCCTCTATTTACAGGCGCGCCTGTCCCCCAGTACCTAACACGCCCACGGTTTCGACTCGCCCTGGCGCCATATACTTGGCCGCCACAGCGCCCGCCGCCACCGTGCGCACCGCCGTCAGGTATCCGTTACACATTAACATCGCTTGAAGCAGTCCGGTTATGCCGATGTCTTTCCGGTTGAGGAGCAACCGTGGCCAAATGATCCCTTCGAGGCCAAGGGCACTGTTGAGATTACGCTCGGACGCGCATCCTGCGACATGAAGGATTTCCTCGCCGCCGCGCTGCCGATTGCCCCACGTTTTGCCGAGGGATAGCTCTTTCACCCCCTGCATCTAGCCTTCACCCATGATGAGGAGATCGGCTGCCTTGGCGTGGGTCAGATGCTGGAGGCACTGGTCGCTAGTGGCTGCAAGCCCAAGATCTGTATCATAGGCAGGCAACGGAAATGTGGATTATCGAAAGGCGCAAGAGTAGTCGCGAATACACTGACAATTTTACCGGGCCGGAGGGCCATGCGTTATTGCTGGACCAAGACGTCAACGCGATCGAATACGCGTTCTGTTTTATAGAAAAATTGCTGGAGACCGGTGAGGCGTTAAAGGCATGAGCTGCGGCGGGCAGCCGCTTGGACCCGCCTTACATCATGATCCAAACCGGCGTGATCCACGGTGGCATCGCCCGCAACGTGATCCTGTGGCATTGCTCCGTCGAATGCGAAATACGCCCGGACTTGCGCGCTGACGCCGATTTTGTGATGAGTACAACCCGGCGTTTTGACTAGGAGGAACTGCTTCCAAATATGCAGGCCGTCTGCCCCGACGCGTCTGTCGTCACTCAGGTGATCGGTGAGATCGCCTTTGAGGTCGTGCCCTTCCGCACTGGGGCTGGCTTGTTCCAGGCCGTCGGCATCGACATGGTGATCTGCGGCGCCGGCTCCATCGAACAGGTCTACAGGCCGGGTGAGTTTGAATCGCTCGATCAGCTGAGCCAATGTCTTGGCATGATCGAGAGGCTGATTCCGAAGCTCGCGGCGTAGTTTGTCATCCCGCCGGACTTGCGGGCGGGAGAGCCGGCGCGGAGAATGTTTGATCGACCGTCATATCGGACACCTCGCCCATGGCACCTCTTGCTCCGCGTATCAGCACCGCCCCCGACCTCGGGGCCATTGATGGCCTGACGTCGTTGGAGCGCGCCATGCGCCAGCCGTTAATGGTTGGACTGTTCCTGCCCCACCAACAGGGTGCCTGGTCACCGTCCAAGGCGCCGCGAGGGACTGATTGGAGCTTTGCCTATAACGCTGAATGCGCCGTTCAGGCTGAGGAGATGGGCTTTGACCTGGTGTTTGCGCTCGCCCAATGGCTCGGCAAGGGTGGCTATGGCGGCGATATCAAGTTTCGCGAGAACACGATTGACCCTTTCATTGCCTCGGCTGGGCTGGCGCCGCTTACCCGCAACGTGTTGCTGATCTCGACGGTGCATGTGCTGTATGGCTGGCATCCTCTGCATATCGCCAAATATGGCGCGGTGATCGACCATATGGCGTGTGGACGGTGGGGCATCAATGTGGTCACCGGTTATAAGGATAAGGAGCCCCGGATGTTCGGCCTGCCGAATATCGAGCGGGATGAACGCTATGCGCGAGCGACCGAATTCACCAAGCTGTTT
>JAPKDN010000740.1 GCA_028822575.1 Alphaproteobacteria bacterium
GCGCCAGCGCTGCGCGGCCCCACCTTGAGGAAACCACCGCTGTCGATATAGGCGGTCGAGCCGCCGCCCGCCCCGACGGTTTGGATATCGATCATCGGCACCTTAATCGGGTAGCCGTGCACTTCGGCCTCGGTGGTCAGGCCCGGCTCACCGCCTTCGATCAATGCGACATCGGTGGATGTCCCTCCCATGTCGAAGGTAATGATATCTTCGACGTTGGCCATTCGCGCGGTCTCAAGCGCGCCGACGACGCCAGTGCTGGGGCCTGACAGGATAGTTCGAACCGGTTGGTCGGCCGCAGTCTGAAAGCTTATCGTGCCGCCGTTGGACTGAGTAATATGCGGTTTGACGTCAACGCCAGCAGCTTGAAGACGCGGCGTCAGGTTTTCCAGATAGTCACGCATGACCGGCCCGAGGAAGGCGTTCACCACCGTTGTGCTCAGGCGCTCATACTCCCGGAACTCCGGACATACCTGATACGAGCAGGTGATAAACGCGGCATCACCCAATTCCTCGGCGAGCACGGAACCGACAAGCTTTTCATGATCAGAGTCAAGAAAGCTGTAAAGGAAGCACACGGCCACCGCCTCGACTTCCTGGGCGGCGAGTCGGCGGGCGACGGCGCGAACCTCCTCGATATCGGGCACCCGCTCCACCCGGCCATCGAAATGGATACGCGCGGCGACCTCGTGACGCCGATCCCTGGGCACTAGCGGCGGCGGTTTTTCGGTTTGCAGATCGTAAAGATGCGGTCGACGTTGGCGCGCCAGTTCAAGAAGATCGCGAAACCCCGCGTTGGTGACCACCCCAGCGCGGGCCCCCTGGCCTTGAATCAGAGCGTTGGTCGCGACCGTCGTACCGTGCCCGAAGAACGACACCTCCAAGGCGTCCCCATCGCCAAACTGTTCCAAGATCTGCCCCGCGCCGGCGGCTATAGCGATCGACGGATCGGTCGGCGTGCTGGGTAATTTCCAGACCGCGATCCGTCCCGTTGCCTCGTCCAGAAGGCAGACATCGGTGAAGGTTCCGCCGGAATCAACACCTATTCGAACAGCCATGTCTGACCCCATCCCACTCAATCCACCCACACCTTACAGGGCGAACCGGCTATGGCGCGATCCAGATGAGGATGTCGCTCATTGCATTACCCTTTGTTTCAATCCGCTTCTCGCCCCCAGCCATTCGATGACGGACGCGCGGGCAAGCCCAAGCTCTCGGTGAACCCGCCCGCCGCCATCGTGCACTGGATAGTCAGCCCAAGGTCATTACACGAGTTTGACAAGCGCGCCCGCGCGCAACAAATTGGGGATCTATTTTCCTAAATCAGTTTGGACCCGGGTCGCATGAAAGCTTCCCCCACCCCGACAGCCGGCGCCATCGATTGCGACATTCACCCCTCGGTTCCGAGTATGAAGGCGCTGCTGCCCTATATGGCGGAACATTGGCGGGATACCATTGTTCAGCGCGGCGTGCATGACCTTGAAACCATTGCGTTTCCAAAGAACGCGCCGATGACGGCGCGACCCGACTGGCGCCCCGAAAAAGGGTGGCCGGCCTCCAGTCTCGCAGTGGTCCAAAGCCAGGCGCTGGATCCCTTCGCTACGAGCATCGCAATCTGCAATTGCCTTTATGGCGTTCAATTGCTGATGAGCGAGGATATGGCCGCCGCCTTTGCAAACGCGGTCAACCATTGGATGGCGGCAGAGTTCCTGGGTAAGGACCCACGCCTGCGCGCCTCGATCGTGATTCCGACCCAGAATGTCGAGATGGCGGTCGCCGAGATCGAACGCTGGGCCGACGACAAGCGCTTTGTCTCGGTGCTTATGCTGGTGATGGATGAGAACCCACTGGGCCGGCGCCTATACTGGCCGATCTATGCCGCCGCCGCACGGCACGGCCTGCCCATCTGCGTCCATGCTGGCAGCGCCTATAAGCACCCCGTCACCTCAGTTGGCTGGCCGTCCTATTATTCCGAAGATTACGCCGCGCAATCCCCGGCCTTCCACAACATGGTCTCCAGCTTCATCTGCGAGGGAGTGTTCGCCAAATACCCAGACCTGAAAGTGGTCTTGGCCGAGTCCGGCTTCACGTGGCTACCGGCGCATCTCTGGCGGCTTACCAAGTTCTGGCGGGGACTACGAGCCGAGATCCCTTGGGTCGACCGTACGCCAACGGAAATCGCGCGGGATCATTTCCGCTTGACCCTGCAACCGGTCGACGCCCCACCTACTGCCACGGACTTCGAGATCTTGATGGAGCATATGGGCTCCGACGAGATGTTGCTTTTCTCGACCGACTATCCGCACCACCAATTCGATGGTGACGCGGTACTGCCCGCGGGCCTGTCGCCGGAATTAGCTCGCAAAATCATGGTAGACAACCCGAAAAACACG
>JAPKDN010000741.1 GCA_028822575.1 Alphaproteobacteria bacterium
ACCCCTACGATTCAGTGTTCCTTTTGACCCTGGCCGAGGGACGACCAGTCTAGTCTGTGGAACGCTGTCACCAAATGGTCGATGAATAGGCGCACCTTCACCGGAAGATGCCGCTTTCTATGATACACGGCGTAGATCCCGGTGGCCAAATCGGTCGGTGTCGTATCATACTTGTTTAGCACGGCTTGAAGGCTGCCGTTCACCAACTCGTCCTCAATTGGCCAGATGAGGAGCACCGCAACGCCAAGTCCAGAGAGTGGCGAGGCGCAGTGCTTCGGCATTATCTAGGTGACCAAAACGCAAGGGCGAGATGAAAATCCACCAATTCACAAGCACCGCTGCGTCACGGTGCCGTGATGGCTGGCGCCACGCACGGTCATCCAGCTTTGTGGCTAGTTGCCCTTTATGCGGCGGACTGTATGTTTGAGCACACCAGCGGCCTCCAAGCCGAAGGCCAGCTTTCTAGGACGCGGCAGGGCGAGCACCGGCTCACTGGAGGCAACATCGTAAATGCGGAGCAGCTTGAAGCAATAGTCATCCCAATGGGCATTGAATAAAGCCAGCTGCTGACTGCCATTAACCCTGGCGGTGGTATCGTCGATGTCGAGCAGGATGTGCGCAGGCGCGTTCTTGAAGCTGTTGCAGAATAGATCGATCAGTGACAATCCCATGCGTTCCGGCTCAAGCCACAACGGCACGTTCTACAGCCGTGACAAGGTTGGCTGGCTCATCGAGAGCATCGCCGCTTTAGGACAATCGCCCAAAGGCCAGCTTGAAGGCTGGATCGAACCGTGGAAGATCGAGATCGATTCAGTAAAAGCTGATTTAGCAAAGCCCGTCTCAAATGTTCAGGCAAGGCACTATCTCGTGTTGGGAATCTATTCGGTAACGGTTGTCGCGTTAGTATTCATTTTTCTATATTTTTGACTACATATCATCACTTATAGGGATAATTACAATGGCTACACCCAAAATTCCGCGAAAAAATCCTTATCCCACCGAAGTGCAGGCGGGACGGTCCTATTCTTGGTGTTCCTGCGGCAAGAGTGCGAAACAGCCATTTTGTGACGGTTCGTACCAGGGGACGGAATTCACGCCGCTTTATTATACCACCGAGAAAGATGGAAAGGTGTTCTTTTGTGGCGGCAAGCACAGAAAAAAGTGCATACTCTGCGACGGGTCGCATAGCCGGCTCTGATCCATCCGATGCCTTTTCGCCGAAGCGACTTGAAACTCTGGCCTCCCACACACCGCTTATGGTCAATAGTACTTTGGGGCGCGAAAGAAGCGTGAAGCTAAATACTGTGATCTCGTCCCAAGCTAGTGGCTCGGAAACCAATCAAGGTAAGCACGCAAATCGGGCGCGTGATTTATAGTAATGCACGCACGCTAGGACATGATTTCCCCCGTTGGGCGGATATACTGCTTGAGCGAGCAAAGAAGCGTCTATAACTCGCTCAATATTCTTGTAACGAAAAAACTTCAACGGTTCCAATCCTCGCTGAAATCATGTCTGGCACCTCTTTCGAAAACTTGGAGACTGGGTTGTTCGGTATGATCTTGAGTTGGGTTCGACCGCGTAGCGTCGATGCTGATCACCATTGATGCGCTACGCCTCATTGATCACCTAAGCTCAATACTTTACTTCTTAGGCAAGTGGCATAGCGCCGCCTACCCATATTTTCTTCTTTTTTGAAGCCGAGACCGTGTCGCTCACGCGATAATAAGGCTTCTGCCATAAATTTTTAAAAACAAGCACCGAGGGTTTGGTGATCATGGGGGAGCTGAAGTCAGTTGGAGCGTCGACTCGCCCCGTCAGATCCATCGCGGTTCACGTCAGGGAGTGCGTCGAAACATGAAAGTCACGGTATATGGTGCGGGCGCGATAGGTGGGCATCTGGGTGCGATGATGAGCCGGAACGGCTATGATGTAAGCCTTGTTGCCCGAGGGGCGCATCTGGAAACGATGCGTGTGAACGGTCTCAGGCTGATCACGCGGGATGAGGAATTCGTTACCCATCCCCGCGTGACAGACGACCCGTCCGAGCTGGGACCTCAGGATTTTGTGGTTATGTCGTTGAAATCCTATCAGGCGCCGGGTGTTGTGGATGCAATGCAGCCGCTGCTCGGCCCAGATACAACCGTGGCGACTGCGATGAATGGTATTCCCTGGTGGTATTTCTACAAGCTGACTGGCAAGTGGGAGAACTATCGGATTAGATCGGTGGATCCCGACGGCAGGCAGTGGAACCGGATTGGGCCGGAGCGCGCCATTGGCTGCCTAACCTATGTTGCCAGCGAAGTGATTGAGCCGGGCGTGGTGAAATGCATCGGTACCGGCGCAAAATACCAGATCGGTGAACCGGATGGGGCTGAATCCGAACGCTGC
>JAPKDN010000742.1 GCA_028822575.1 Alphaproteobacteria bacterium
CAAACCCAACGCGATGTGTCCCATCGGTTGATTAGCCAGCTCCAGGTTGTCGTTCCGGGTGTTTGAGAGCACGCGGAAGAAAGTGTCGATCGGACCGGCGACGGGGTAGCGCTGCTGATTGGCTATCTGGCCGATGGTAATCGGTGTCGACGTCGCGGTCTGGGTTTGACCATTAAAGGTGAAATCCAGCGAAATTGTGAAGCTGTCACCATTATTGGCGGCCCCCGGTATCTCTAGATCCAGGTCCTGCCGGTTGTCGGTAATCTGGGTCAGGCCAGCGCCGACGTTGCCCAAGTTGGCTCCGGTATTGAACGAGAACGGAAACCCGGCGGACGTCGCTGAATTTGTGAAACTCGGGTCGGTGATGGCGACGGTGCCGGTTGAAATCTCGAAATCGAATTCCAGCCCCTCGCCGGGATTGATGGTGCCGTTGCCGTTAGTGTCGCCGCTGGCATCAAAAACCGGGTCGAACCGCGCGAAAAGTGATACGGACAGGCCCTTCAGCAGGTTGCGGTCCTGGAATTCCGCTGATTCAACCGCCTGATCAATTTCGTCCAACATCGAGCGAACATCGTTTTGCAGGATCTGAAGCTGTTGCGTCGTAACGGCGGGGTTCGAGGCCTCGATGACCTTCTTCCGCAGATCGGCGAGGATGTCGGTGATATGGGTCGCCGCCGTCGCCGCCAGGTTGACCGTGCCACGCGCTGCGGCCAATCCTTGTTTTACCGCTGATACCGCCCGCAACTCCCCACGAACGCCTTGAGCGATAGAAAAATTTGAGGCGTCATCCACGGCTCCGTGGACTTTTAATCCTGTTGACACACGGTCCTGCGTATCGGCCAGGCGGACTTCACTTCTCGTGAAAGATTGCCTGGCAACAATCGCCATGGAATTCGTATGGATCGAGTGCGTCATAAATTTCTCCGAGTTTCTCCAATAATATCAAGCAAAATTCATGCCATTGGCAAATTTCCCCAATGTCGTGGCGAGAGAGTCTTAGGCATCCAAACGCTTAGCGACCCGTCAAATAAATCAGTTTGTTCGAGGCGCAGTCCTTGGTGGGGAATACGATGGGTATGGCGATGATTGTGACCTGATCGCTCCGCAACGCGAGAATGGCGACTAAGTGTGGATAGGCTTAGAATGATACCCTCCTGGGGCAGGGGAGGGGTATCTGGAGTGGGGCCTTTCCCTTCTGGCAAGCAGCCTCAGGCTGGTTTAGACGGTGGCCGGCTGACCCTGGATGTCGACCAAATTGGTCGAACCTTGGTCATAGCGTTGAGCACATGTCAGAGCTGAGCGATTCAGACTTGCCCGACCGATCACGTGCACCTCCTTAACATCGCGTTCGTATGTCCCGTAATTCGTGGTGCGTGACTTTTGGAAGATATAGGCGAAATAACCTCAGATCTCCCAGGCAAACCATCGGACCGGCCTGTCGATGTTGATCTCGTCCGGCGGGCACTCATACACGCGGTAGAAGGTGTTCTCAGAGATCACACGCACCTTCGGCGGTTCGTAGTTTGGAATATGCTCCAGCCGCTTGGCTGCTAGCTCCATGCTATCGAACAAGATGAAGATGCCGGGTGGCGTTGGTTTGCGCCGTGCCAGATCCACCAGGACCACGTCACCGGTGTGCAGGGTCGGCATCATGCTGTCGCCCTCGACATGAATGATCCGCCGGTCAGACGGCTTGGCCTTGAGGTCGTTCAGGATCCACGACCGTTGAGAGTGATAGGGCTTGCCGTTCTCCGCCGTGTCCTCGACTAGACTGCCGCCGCCCATCGCCGCCGAGACCTTGATCGAGGGAATGGCCACAAATGCCTCATCCGGGTTCTCGATGATCGCCCACTTGCCCTCCAGCTCACCCGTGCCATGCAGCAGTTAGTTCCGATCGACCTTAATCGCCAGCGCCACCTGATCAAGCTGGGCGGGGTTTGGGTTTTTCAAACGCTCTCTCATGATGTCGTAAACGAACGACGGTTGATGCCGGCGCGGTCAGCGACCTGACGAAAATTCAAGCCAAGCTAGCGGACCCGTGCTCTGGGCCTGTCGGCCATGTTTTATCGCATAGAACTTGCCCGACTTATGGAATGCGCGGGTTAAGAAGGATTGATTCGCGAGGGTCAAGTACATAGAAAAAATAGAACGTGTGTGATTACGTGGGTGACGACCAATGGCCACATCGCCGGGGAAAGCTTAATATCGGAGAAAATCGAGGCGTGCTGGGGAAAGTCCCAGTGGGATCTCGTTCACCTCGCCGCTAACGGTCTGTTGAAGGTCTCGATTTGGCTTTATGGCGTGCGAATCGAGAATTTGTCGCTCTTGTTTGCATGCCCAGCTATTTGCTTCCTTCCGACACGAGAAAATTTTTCTGATGGGTTCCGG
>JAPKDN010000743.1 GCA_028822575.1 Alphaproteobacteria bacterium
GGAAGTTTTCCGTCAGAGCCGACGACGGGTACGTTTCCAGTGGATGTGCCCGTGTTGGCCGCCGCCGCTGTGCCTAACCCGAGACCTGTCCTAGTAGCTGCGAGGTCGTCCGGATTTATAGTCCAAGTGCCCATTATCTTACGTTCCTATAATATGCCAGACTGCACCTGACGTTACAGTAACAGATGACGACGATTGTATTGTTATCGGTCCGCCCGAGAATCCGTTTTTAGCCGTGGGGATGGTGACATTCCCCGTGATCGTGTTGGCATTCATCCTGATAAATTCATCGGTCCCCGTGCCTTCGACGCCCGGTCCACCTCCGTCAGCCGCAGCCGCACTGGACGCCGCAGCCGCCGCCGATACCGATGCCTCCGACGCCTTTGTCGTCGCCGTGCTGGAGCTCGAGCTCGCGGAGCTTTGGCTCGACGCCGCAGACACAGCCGACGCGGCCGCAGCCGCTGCACTGGACACCGCGCCGCTAACGCTGGTCGTCGCGACCGTGACCTCGGGGTTGCCGGTGCTTGAATTGAAACTCAGGAACTTGCCCAGCCGATCCGCCTTGAGCGGCAGTGTCATGTCGATGCTGGTCGGATCCGTGACGGGCGCCTGGATCGCGCGGCTCGCATCCTCGGAGACTTGCTGCACGAAAATCGTCTGACTATCGAGCTCGGTGTTAAGGCTTGACGCGAGAAGATCGCCAGCCGTCACGAAGTCCGTGGTCCTCTGGATTGTCCGCGCGCCGGTGATTGTGATCGTGTTACTGCTAGACGCCGCCGCGCCGAGTGTCACCGATCCGGTGCCGGTCGATGCCGACAGTGCGACCGTGTATTGCGTGGACCCGGAGCCCTCAACGAGCTTGGTGCTGTCCTTAAAAACCGCGATATCTGTAGTCGCCAAGACCGGGAACGTAAACGCATACGGACCGACGCCGGCGCTGCCGGAATATACGACGCGGCGATCAACCGCTGTGATGCTGTAGTCAGCCATTTACCGAACCTTCCTTTTGCGTAATGTACACCCAAAACAAATAAAATGTCATTGGCCAAACGCCTTGCCGAGGTCCGGCGCACGGTCCGGCAACAATTCACCAGGCGCGTACCAATGCTCCTGATCGAACTCGCGCAAACGCTTGTCCTCGAACCGCCGGAACGACGCATCCGCTTCTGGGTCGGTCATGCGTTTCAGGTTGTCCCACGCCAGGCGCTCGAGAGCGAGGCGCGCGAACCAGGTGCTCGATCCTGGCGTGTAGCGCTGCGCGAATCCGACGAGCTCCTTCCCGAAATTCGTTTCCTCGCCCGCAGCAAAATTAAAAGCGTTGCCGATGGTCAGGTTGAGCGCGTCGTTAATCATATTGACCTGTGGCCCGGCAATCGTTGAACCTAATCCGCGACCGTATTCGTTCCGCTGGCTGAACAGGAAGTCGCCCAGGATGCTTAACCCGCCGCCGGTCATAATAGCCTTGCCCCAGAATTTTAGGTCCGTCATGTCCATCGGGTCGCGGCCCTTGAGCATCTCGCGGCCTTGTAGTCCGAGGCCGCCCGCGATGGCCATCGTCACCATGAAGTCGAGGCCATATTGAACTTTGTTCCCGTACCCCTCGAGCGTCATGTATCGCTGAATATTGTTTTGCATGATCGTGGTTGGGAAACTTTTGAACTGGGAAAAACCCTCGACAATCTCGCCCGCAATTGTGCCCTTACGGGAGCTTCCCCGCAGAAAGGAGCGCGACCGGATCGTCGCTTGCGGCACAGCTAACGTCGTCTCCTGCTCGATCATCGTTAGGATCTGCGTCGCGATCTCGCGGCCCAAGCCAGGTTTAAGATCCGTGCGGTCCTCGATTTTGGACGGGCGCACGAACTTGTTGCCTTTGTAGTCCTCGAGGTCGGTATTGCGAATAATGTCCCAGCGGTCGGATCCGATGTTGTATTTTTCGAGCGTCTTGCGTGTCGTCTTGGGTAGATCGTCGAACTTGCGCCCCGCCTGGTCGCCGAGCCATCCGAGGAACTCGATGCCGAACGTCTGCCGCACGGCTTGCGTCCAGTGACTTAGCCCGACGCCGCGCAGTACCTTGTCGCTAATCTGCTGCGTGATTTCTGGGCCACTCACCTCGCCAAAGAATCGCGCTTGCGACGACGCAATGCTCATCCAGTTATCGGCGCCAAGCGATAGCTTAACCGCGAACTGTGCTTTTTCTTGCGCGGAGAGCGGCGCGATGAACTGCGAAAACGCACGCCGGATTATTCGGTTCGTCGGTATGCCCGCCATCTGTGCGGCAATTCGCGCCGTGTTTAGATCGCCAGGGATCGCGATAATCGGAACACCGCCGAGCAACGAGGCTTGCAATGTGTTGCGAATCCCGGCGCCGGTGTTTGCGAGCTTCACGTT
>JAPKDN010000038.1 GCA_028822575.1 Alphaproteobacteria bacterium
GCCTATCGCCTGATCCTCGATGGCTATCGTCTGGACAATCATGGCTGGCCCCAACGACGCCAAGGCGCCGCGAAACAGCAACATAACCATGGCTCCTGCAACCGTGAATCCCGCCGCGACACAGACAAAGCCGACGACAGTCAAAACCCCAGATCCTATGAACACCCGGCGCGCGCCAAACCGATCCGCGACCCAGCCAAACAGAGGCGCCGCGACCGCCTCACCAAAGTGACGCATCGCCAGCAACGCACCGCCGCCCATCACGGCGACTGATAAGGAAGCGTCTCGGGCTAAAATCAAAGTGATGCTGATCGCGAAAGCCCCATCGACGCCATAGCCTTGCAGAAAAAAAAAGATGTCGATTGGCTTTGGCCGCGCCAGTGATGCTGGCTTTTTATCGCGTTCTTCCGAGGTGTGTTGCCGGGGCAACGTCATGGCGATGGGGATCGCTAGCGCGGTGGGCACTGCCAGGATAAGGAAGATATTGTTTGGCCCAACCAGCCCAACCAGCCAGGCGCCAATGAATAGGGCTAAGATCGGACCTACCCTTTGGATGGCGCGGCCAACCCCCACGCGCACCCCGACCTGGGAACGATATTCCACCGAGTAGACAAGTGTTACGAGAATCAGCGCGGCGTAGGTCAACCCCCACATTAAACGCGCGATAAGAATGACAACCGGGCCCTGACTAAACCCGTACAGCGTGGTCGAGAGTGTCGCGAACACTGTGGCCCAAACGCACATGCGCCGCACCCCAATCGTATAGGTCATGCGCGCGATTAGGCCATAGGCGAAGACTCGCACGAAGCGATTGGCCGACAGCATCACGCCAACCCAGGGCAATGTGAGGCCAAAATCTTCCGCGTATACTGGCAGGACCGCATAGATCAGCGCATCACCGAGCAGTGCCAGAGACAGGATCGCTGATGATCCGATAATAGCATTCCAGCCGCCATTCGGTGGGTCGGTCAAGATGCTATTACAAGGCGTCGAATGGTCCAGCAGACAGCGTGGGCTCGAGGCTGTCGATTGACGTGGCAAGCACGAGTGTCCTTGGCTGGGTTCTTGCGTTCGGTACCCATGTGAGTGTCATTCTCCGGTGCTCGACGTTGCCGCCCGGCGGGTTGATGAGACGGCGTTATGTAGGCCTTCCCATGGGCGAACCTTAGGTCCTAATCGCACTGAAAACCATCATGGACCGAATAGAGGCGTGCCGTAGCCCTGAAACCGCTTCGAGCTGGGCTGGAATACACGAATTGCTTGTCGTTTGCTGACCGGTTCAATCGTCGTGATGAACGAATACAGCTTTAGTCCACTGGCCGAAGAATGGTGCTCTCGACGCGCTCAACCGTGCCAAGCGCGTCAGTCTTTACAGTTGTCTCAAGTTAGAGTCCTTATCCTGATCCTTGCGCAACGGTTATGTCTGACATGGAGCGTTTGCGATGCTGCGTCCAAGCCGCCAAGTTTTAATGTTCTTGCAGTAGCCTAATGGCGCAGCCTGCACCCGGGCCAAAACGAGCCGGCGGTTTGCGCTGCGAGCCAGATGCAGGCCGCGGCCCGCTCCGAATATCTGCATGACGAGCATTTCTTTCTGATGAACTATGTGGGAGCGTTCTGTGAGATCAAAGCACACGTCCGCATTCGGTTCGGCAAGTGAGAGGCCATGCTTGATGAAACAGCGCGCGAAGGTCCGTTATTGTTCTGCGTGATCAATGCGACCTGGCAATACGCCAATGGCATTGCGCTCGCAGTTTTGAGGAATGTCGAGGAAGCGCTCGAGTAGCAACGCTTGTAACGCGCTGCGGTCACCGCGCTACCAGCCGACGGTGTGGTCTTCCAATACTATAATCGAGACATTCTTGCGGTGGCCGAGGTGATGCTGGCGGGCGAGCTCCAATACCGATGGGATATTTACGATGTCACCTTCGCGCGCGCGCTGGAGGCCTCAGCTTGAATGACAAAATCAAATTTTCAGAACCCTTTGCATGAATGATGGCGCCACGTCTTGCCTTGGGCACGCTGATTCTTGAATGAGGTCATGTCAATAACTCTGCTAGCGTCTACCGCACCGACCTCGGCCTGGAAGACACGCTCGTCCGGCTCTTGCAGAATCAGATTAATATTTTGAGTTTACTGGATTACGGCGAGTGCTGCGAGCAACCGGCCATAGCAAAACCTTCCAGGTCATTCGCCCCGCGTTGACGAACGCCCTGTAAGTCGCCAACAGCTCTATCGACGTGTCAGACTTTTGTCGCATGACCCGTGGATGTTGCTATTAGACCCTATCGCGAAGCCGCCGTGGAGGCTGTTTTCGGCATATTCAAATGTTTAACGGCGGTGCTTTGTCGAAATCCTCGCTGACCCTTATGGCGGCTCTTGGAACATCAAGGACGGCGAATGTGCGTGGGCGCGAGGTGGACAAATTTCCGGGTTGCATTACCATGTTGCTCTCCATAACCACCAAGGACAGAGCAAGCATGACGGGTCATAACGAGATTATTCGTGGTGATGGCGAGGTATCACTGGATGGCAAGACTAACGCAGAAGCCTATGATGCCCTGGCGGAAAATTATGATGATCAACTCGCGGGCTGGGGCTATGAGGCGCCGGAACAAGCTGCGCGTTTCTTGGCGAAATACCTTCCGGTCTTTGATGCCGCTGAAATCCTGGATTGTGGCTGTGGGACTGGCATGACCGGCGAAGCGCTGCGGGCGGCTGGAGCGGGCGGAACCATCACCGGACTCGACATGTCTGAGGCAAGCCTCAAGGTTGCCGGCGCCAAAAAAGTCTATGATAAACTGGGTGCCGCCGATCTCAATCAACCGCTGGCGCTAGGCCACAATTCGGTCGACGGCGTGCTCTGTGTGGGTGTTCTCTCCTATGTGCGCGAGGAGCCGTTGTTGCGCGAATGGAAGCGCGTGATCCGGCCCGGCGGGGTCGCGGTCTTTACCAGTCGTGATGACTTCTTCGAAAGCCGAAACTTCGCCGATATGCTAGCTCGTCTGGAGGCCGAAGGAGGTTGGAGCAATGAGCATGTTTCGAGCCCGATGCCCTATCTCGTGGACCATCCCGAGTTCGCCAAGGATATTCAGGTGATCTATGCCGCCTGTCGGATAGAATAGCGTGGTCTCTGGGCACCGTAGTCCGAGGGATTAGACCGCGAATACAAGAAGGGGGGAGGGAGCTAATGCCCCGGTCCCGTCTGTTTGTATCGGATAGACCCAAAGCGAAAACCGCGTATTCCATAAGTTATTCTGTCTCCCCACCTTCCGGAGACTATCCAGCAAGCTCTTCAAGGGGTAGGGCATGCTATCGGATCTCCTGGGGATGAAGTCGATCGAAAACCTTGGTTCGAGCTTTAGTATCAATTTGACCGACGTTCGCGCTTCGCCTTTGGCCCAGCTTTCAAATGCCGAGGTGAGATGCACATAGGGCTGGAAGCCGGTGTCAGGGATCTGATAAGCCTATCGGTAATGTGCGACGGCGCCTTCGTGATGACCAAGAAAGCGAAGCGTTTATCCTTTGAGCATGAGTGCCGCCCAATGCATGACGAACGCGGGCTGAGCCGAAGCGCAGCATCATAATGTGGCATGGCTCGCTCTGCTTCGCTGTCGCCATAGTGGTAGGCCCAGCCGAGGCCCAAATGGGCTTGGGCGAAGGTGAGATTAATTGCAATCGCGATACGCATTGCGCCAATTGCCATTTTGGCCTCGCTGGGGAAGACGCAAATCTACCGTAAGGCTAACCGTACTGCCCGTTCGCCTGGATTGAGAGGTTTTGCTTTTTCTGCCGTAGTGCGTGCAGATATCCGACACCCAACTATATTCGCGTACACGCGCGGTGTCGCAAGATAATGTCAGGTTCGCGAGCCATCAACTTTACTGGGAGAGGCTATACAGCTAGGGAGCGTTTGATGTGGGTTAATCAACCATCCTTGATACGTGGAAGATGGATGGCGTGGCTCGTGGACCATTGACTTTTCCAAAGGGGCGTCTATTGTTTAAAACATGTTTTCAGCTTTTTTGTTCTAAGTGTGTTACATGAACAGCCAGTGTATCGGTTGGTTTATCTATCCTCTGACAATATGAGCCGTTTAACAGCTCGTCCATCACATGATGTGATGAGACGAAATTAACCCTCTATTGGAGAGATTAAAATGACCACGGGTACCGTAAAATTTTTCAATGAGCAAAAAGGCTTCGGCTTCATCGAACCTGAAGACGGCTCGAAGGACGCATTCGTTCACATTTCCGCGGTTGAACGCGCGGGCATGGGGTCCCTGAGCGAAGGGCAAAAGGTCAGCTATGATCTTGAGCCAGGTCGTGATGGAAAATCCTCCGCCGAAAATCTTAAGGCTGTTGACTAGTCCGTCTCTTCCGGATTTGGTGGAAATACAAACTAAGACAGTTGGGTGATCCAACGCTATCAACCGAAGACTAAACCGTTGAGCCTGTTGGCCCGACCGTTGAGAGCCTGTTGGCCCGACGGTTGGGCCAATGGATTCGATTTATACATATTTTTTGCAAATTTCAGTCTGAGACACGCCTGGCTCCTGCTCGAGAGCGCAATTCATCGTTCCGTGAAGAAAACCAGCAGGGAAAATAAACAGAGAACAAAATTCTTTAGTTTTTTACACTTTACATAATTTTGGAATGCACGAGTTTGATTTTAAAAATCATACACTTTACATAGATAGAAACGAAATACAGGTCGCGACCACATATTTAGCGGCAGCGTGAACATCGCCCGCGGCTAGAGGGCATCGTGGCACCTGGGGCAATTTGTGTCTCCGGCTCCGAACTCGAACAGGTATAATTGAAGTTGAACCTAGAGGTCGAGGACCTGGAGAAAGAGCACTGAAGAACATTTTACCCCAGTCCACGCCTATCGGGTCATGCAAGGCTGGGTTCCAGGGGTGCTTGGCGCCTCAAAGGCGACGAAGTCGTCATCTGACGGTGTCTCCCTACCGGGGTGCTAGTTGGTCGTGATACTGCCGTCACGAAATCTGAGCAGTGATGCTGGGAGCGACTTTGTCGCCAACAAAATTGATCTGCGTATTCAAACACTGATGGTCCATTTGCCAAGGCTGTGCTTGATCAATCGCAGTTCGGGTCAAGGATATCACGAAGGCGTAAAGACCGCAGTGGAAGTGATCAGACATCTGCCGCTGCGCTGCGTCCTCGGGGAATGGCACAGTGCGCGGGGCGGCGTGTCTGCGTGACGGTGCAGCTTACGGACCATCATGGCAATGCGGTGGTTGGAGCCGAGCGCTAAGATTGGGAGTTGAAGGATGTCTTTGCTTTGTAAGATAGAATCATGCGTGAAGTGGTCTCGTCGCTCAATATCGAGCTCTTCCGCCAGGATTTTGAGAAAATTTTAATGCACGATCTGCAGGATGGTGACGAGTGGGAGTTTTTTCTTTGAGGTATCAGCCATTTATTTATGTTCAGGAAGGAAGATAATAAGCGTGGCCGAGGCCGCTAAAAGGGCAACCATCGCGATTGTATATAAAGAGAACGATAGGAGTGGTTATGTGATCGTAAGAAACGTCCGAGTTCACGAAGGCGAGGACGATGAGGCCCTCGCGCTATGCGAGCAAGCCGTTGAGTACTGAGCCAATTACCTCGTGACGCTTGGTTAGATCGCCACGTTTAGGTTGTACGGCGAAGATGCCCATGGCGCAGTCACGAGCGCGCGAGACGCGCCGGGGATGCGGACGATGAATCCGCCGATGGTCGTCAGTCTGTTGGCCAATGCCTATCGCGGCAATAGTGAAATAGAACAGCAACAGGCAACACAGCGTCTGGCTCCATGCGGTGCGGCTGCGCAGCGGCGTGGAAACAAATATATCGCTACCACGGCCTGTAAAATGGCCCCAGCGCACAGAATAGAAAGTTTTAGTCTTATAAGGGTTTTATCGTCGCGGCGAAATTTCAACCATTTCCATATTCCCTAGGGGCTTCATCATGGCGTATCGTTACTAATAGGTGAGATACAATACAGCGAATAAACACCAGTCACGTAATTCCGTTCCTAACACAACGGCGACATGCGGTTTCGACTTTTCATGCTTCATTGTAGCCAAGAGCGGATCTCGTCGCGACGCTTTAAACTGAATTCCGGCTCCGTATACCACTCCCTTAAAACGTCTCTTTCCAAGGCCGCACCTCGATTTCCCAGGCCCAGGAACTGCGGTGCTGCTTGTGCAGATGCATATAGCTTTCGGCAATCGCGTCCGGGTCGAGCATGTTGTCGGAGCCGTCGTCGTGTCGTTCTGGGCGATGCGCGGCCCGGATGCCGCCGTCGATGACGAAATGGCCGATATGGATGCCCTGGGGATGCAGCTCGCGGGCCAGCGATTGGCAAAGACCGCGCAAGCCGAATTTGCCCATAGCGAAGACGGAGGAGCGGGGATAGCCCTTCACCCCCGCCGACGCGCCGCTAAAGAAGATGCTGCCATTGCCGCGTTCTACCATCCGTTTGGCGGCCTGTTGGGCGACCAGGAAGGCGCCAAAGCAGGTGATGTTGATGGCATCGCGGGTTTCCACCGGATCAACCTCGGTAATCGGGCCGCGGACCCGGGCTGATGGGTTGTAAACCACCAGGTTTGGGATGCCGATGGTCTTGTCGGTGGCGGCGAACAGGGCCGCTACGCTGTCGATGTCGCCGGCGTCGCATTGATGCAACTCGGTGCCGGTTTCTGCCGCAAGATCCGCGAGCTTGTCGATGTTGCGCGCCGCGATCGCGACCTTCATGCCGTCCTTGATGCAGAGCCGGGCGAGAGATGCGCTGAGGCCAAGGCCGGCGCCGACGATGAGGGCTGTTTCGGTCATGAAATTATCCTTTCTTACCGCGGGTTGACGGGGGGCGGATCACGTCGAAGGGCTCGGGGAACACACCCACTGGAACCTCGATTATGGTCGGGCGGTTGGCGGCGAAGCCGGTTTCCAGCATGCTCTTCAAGGTATCTGGGGTTTTTGCCCTGAGGCCTAGAGCGCCAAAGCTTTCCGCCAGTTTTACGAAATCGGGGTTGGTGAACTGGCTGCCGATGACCCGGTTGTCATGCAGATCGCGCTGCATCCGAAGCACGTTGCCATAGGCGCCGTCGGCGAAGACCACCGCGACCAGGTTGATGTTATGATGCACGGCGGTGGCGATTTCGTTCATGGTGAACATGAAGCCACCATCGCCGTTGATGGAAATTACCTGCTTGTCGGGATGCGCGACCTGGACGCCCAGCGCGGTGGCATAGCCATAGCCGAGCGTGCCCTGATAGCCAGGGGTCACGATATGGCGGGGCTTGTAGACGGGAAAGCCCACGCGCGAGACGTAGCCGACCTGAGTGAACTCATCAACGAACAAGCCGTCTTCTGGCAGCGCCTCGCGTAGCGCCCGAAGCCAGCCCATCTGTGGGCCGGCCTTGGACTCCATGATCTCGGCGGCTTGAGCCTTGACGTTCAGCATTTCCTCTTCGCGAGATTGGCGCTTGGAGTTGTGCTTCGCGAGTGCGTTAACCAGCAGTTTGGTTGCTTCGGCGGCATCGGCAACGATGCCCACGTCGGGCTTGCTTACCCGGTTGATCTCGGTGGGGTCGATGTCGATATGGATGACCTTGATGTCGTCATCCATGCCCCAGGTCATGCGCTCGCCCTGGAGGCGGGAGCCGATGGCGATGACTACGTCGGTGGTGCGCCACAGGATCGCACCCGCTGTGGCGGTATGCGAGAGATAGTGCCGCTCGTCCAGGATTCCACGGCCATTCTGATAGGCGACGACCGGGGCCTGAAGCGCTTCGGCCAGCGCTTTGATTTCGGGGCCTGCATCATAAGCGCCACCGCCGACAAAGACCATCGGTTGCTTGGCAGCCCCCAACATCTTGGCGGCTTTTTCGATTTGGTCGGGATCAGGCTCGGGTGGGATGTCGGCGGGTGTCTGGCCGCGCAGCTCGACCATCGCTTTTTGCCACATCACGTCCATCGCCATTTCCAGGCCGACAGGGCGCGCGCGCCCGGAGCGGAGCTGGCGGAACGCCTCGCTGACGACCGCTGGGGCTTGCGAGGGATGGTCGATGCGGGCGGCGTATTTGGTCAGTCCCTGCATAACCTCAAGCTGATGTGGGATCTCGTGCAGCATGCCGTGGCCACGGCCGATGGAGCCGGATGGGATTTGACCGGTCAGCGCTAGTACCCGGGTGTTGTTGCCATAGGCTGTCGATAGCGCCGCCGTGGTATTGAGTAATCCAGGGCCCGGCACCACCGCATAGGCGCCGACCTTGCCGGTGGAGGCGGAATAGCCATAGGCCATATAGGCCGTGCCTTGCTCGTGCCTTGCATTGACCACGCGGATCTTGTTGCCCGCATCGTGCAGGGCATTGAACATCGGGTCGAGCTGAATGCCGGGCAGGCCAAAAACTGTATCCACGCCCTCGGCGATAAGCGAGCGGACCAGGGCCTCTCCACCAGTCAGTTTTTCCGTCGCGCCACGCAACATGTCTCGTCTCCTTGAGTTTTGGTCTTAGTGTGCGTTGATCGCCCGCCAGATTTTCTCCGGCGTCAGCGGTATGTCAATATGCGATACCCCAAAGAGCGCCAAAGCGTCATGCACGGCGTTTGACAATGGGCCGGGACCGCCGATCGAGGAAAGCTCGCCGACGCCTTTAACGCCCAACAGGCTGTTCGGGCTTTCAGTTGGCGCCCAATCAAGGTTGAAGATGGGCAGGTCGTCAGCGCGGGGGACCGGGTAGTCCATCATCGAGCCCGATAGCGGCTGTCCGGCAGCGTCGAAGACCATGCCTTCCATCAGCACTTCACCGGCGGCCTGGGCCAATCCGCCCATGACCTGGCCGGCGGCGCTCTCGGGATGGATGATCTGGCCAAGATCGTCGACCCCGGTGATGCGGTCGATGCGCACCTGTCCGGTATCCGGGTCGACCTCGACCTCGACCACATAGGCGCCATTCGGAAAGGTTGTATGCGTGCCTTCGAAGGTAAGTTCTCCAACGCATCCGGCAGGCTGCTCATGACCGATGGGCGTATCTGACTCCTCCGGTAGACGAGCCAGCAGTTCAGCGAGGGAGATCGATTTATCGGTGCCGCCAACGCGGAGGATTCCGGCCTCGTATTCGATATCCTGAACCGCGGCCTCTAACGCTTCCGAGGCCATTTCCCGCGCCTTGTCGATCATCACCAACGCCGATCGATGCGCGGTATTGGCGCTGACTGGCATCAAGTTCGAGCCGCCGGTAGATCCACCGACCAGAAGGCTGTCGCTATCGCCTTGCTCGACGGTTATCCGTTCGGGAGAAATGCCCAGCGATTTAGCGACCACTCGAGCCAATGTCTCCTGGTGCGCCTGACCGCTATCCTGGGCGCTAGTGCGGACCCTGATGGTGCCGTTGGGTAGGGCGCGAACCTGGGTACGCTCGGCCACCGATCCACCGCTGGCGTGCATATGGATGCTGGCTGCCCGGCCCCTAAGCAGTCCTCTTGCCGCTGTCTCCAATCGGCGGTCGTTAAAACCGTCCCAATCGGCGGCGTCCAAGGCTTTTTGGAAGATGCCTGGAAAGTCGCCGGCGTCGAACTCCTCGCCCATCGGTGTCGCATAGGGAATTTCGTCGGGCCGGACCAGATTTCGGCGGCGCAGTTCGATTGGATCAAGACCTAGTTTCCGCGCCGTGTGATCCAGGAGACGTTCGAGCGTGCCGACACTTTCGGGCTTGCCGGCGCCTCGATAGGCGTCAGTCGGTGGTAGGTTCGTGAAGATGCCGCGGACCCGGTAATGCAAAGCTGGTATTCGATAATTATGGCCAAAAGTGCGACAGGCTCCGCTAGTAAAGATAGAAGGGGCGACGGCGTTCAGAAAAGCTCCAAGATCAGCCTCGGCCTCGACCTGGAAGGCTAGGATGTCGCCATCCTCGTTCAAAGCTAGGGTCGCGTGATCGGTCCGGCCGCGGCCTTGGGCGTCGCATAGTGTGGATTCCGACCGTGTCGCGATCCATTTTACGGGGCGCCCAAGCAGCCGAGCGGCGAACAGGCACATGACCTGTTCCGGATAGGGCCAGATCTTGACCGCGAAGCTGCCGCCCACATCGTGGGTCAGAACACGGACGGCGGTTTCTACGCAGCCGAGCGCCTCAGCCATCGCAGCACGAAGCCCGACTGTTCCCTGGCTTGGAGTTGTCAGGGTGAACCGGCTGGTGGCCTGATCATATTCACCGATCGCGCCCCTTGGTTCGACTGGTGCGACCACAAGCCTTGGATGTTTGACGGTTAAATGTATGACATGTGGAGCGGTGGCTATCGCCGTTTCGGTTTCCGCGCCGTTGCCTAATTGCCAGGCAAAGCTGGTGTTGTCCGGCGCCTCCGGCCAGATCGTTGGCGCGACATCCGCGATCGCGGCATCCGTTCCAACCACCACAGGCAGATCCTCGAACGCAACGTCGATCGCCTCGACGCCCGCTTGTGCCGCTTCAGGTGTCTCGGCAACAACGAAGGCAAGAGGGTGGCCGACATATTTGACCTCGTCACGCGCCAACACGGCCCGTTCCGGCTCGATCATGGGACGCCCATTGATGCTGGTCACCGACGTGCGGGCCCGAAGCGGCCCGACGTTGGCGGCGTCCAAATCCGTCGAAGTGATGACCGCCAGAACGCCCGGAACCGAACGTGCCGCTGAGATGTCGAAACGAGTGATCCGCGCGTGAGCGACGGGCGAGCGATGCAAGATTGCATGCGCGATCTCTTTGGGCAGCATATCGTCGATAAAATATCCCTGGCCCATAAGGAGGCGGGCATCTTCTCTCCTGGACATAATGGATATGTAGCCAATTCTGGAAGGTTAATGAAACCGAACAGTGCCACGGCTCAGCGGTTTTCCGCCAGTGATTATTGGCTGAGAAACTAGTTCTATGATAAGCTTGGTAACGTTGATGATAAATTAGAGATCGCCTTTGGAATATGGACGAACCTAACCAGTGGGCTATCCAAGGAAATCAAGGCGATGCAGGGTCGGGCCATGGTGGCCGCCGATTTTGTTGCACGCCTGCGGCGGTCCTTGATCTTGACCGTCAACGGCCAGGTGTCGCGGATTAAGCGCATTAAGCGTGAACATGAAAAAACCTTAAGCAAGCCGGCGCGGAAATAGACTTTTTGGCGCAATACAAGGCTTAAGAAAATTATGGCCTGTAGAGCGTTGCGATAGCCTTTCAGCTCTCCCGTCAAAGCGCTTGAGACTTTCACCATATATGCCGGACCTATGCGCCTGATTATGGGATGAAAGTCGTTAGGCTCGGCAGCCACTAGCTTGGGGCGATCGGTTAGGATCAGCAGGGTTATTTGGATACCAAGAGCAAGGCTTGGGTTTCAGGCATGAGGAAAAGCGGAATTTCGTGTTCATGATCGCCGGTCAGCATCTTGCATTCGAAGTTGCCGTCCGTGATTTCGATTAAGAGTACAAGGACGCGGCGGTATCAATGCAACCGGCGGATATAAAGCGCATGGACGCAAACAATCACAAAACGCGCTTGTCGTTTTGGACGCAAAAAAATGAGGATTCCGAGATCGAGGCATTAAAGGATCAATAGGGCTGATTATTTGTCCGGATGAAGGATCATGCCGCGTGGCATAGAAACAGACATTCCCAATAGAAGGTAAGATAAGGTCTTGCCATGCTGATCAAGATTCAAGGCTGCGTTGACGCCGCCTTCGAGCGCGTCGTCGATCACGAAATTTAGCGCTGGCAGGTTGGGCAACTCATATCGGGTTACATTACTTGCGCCCTTATGCGCGAATAATTCAAGGACCCGAGCCTCGGTCACTTGCGCCAGCAACAGAGGATAGGTTTCGGCCTTGTAGGGGATTAGGCTGATGTTTGAGCGATTGCCCTTGTCGCCGGCCCTTGCGTGAGCAACTTCGTGCAGTCGGGTTTCCAGAATTTCGGTCACGCCGACGCCTCCATCATGCTTACCGTGGGTTTAAGAACATTCCGATCCACAAGGATCGAAGCGGTTTGTACCTGGTCGGTCAGATGCTGGCGAAAGCCACCGCCGGCCGCAGGGCCGCTGCAATAAAGGCTCAACATTTCCTGGTTGATTCGCTCGATACCATCCTTGTCATGGCCTCTCGAGGCGACCCTGATCCTGTAATCACCATCGTCTGGCCAAGATCCCGCGTCGGCCCGCCCGCCACCGTCACCGTCATGGACGCTTACGGTGCCTAGAATGTCAAAACGCACCGGACAATTGGTGCCAATGTCGCGGCACCGCTGTTTCAGCACATCTACGGCTAGCCGTGCGCGCTTAAGCGCGTTGGGGCCGGCATAGCTCATCTCTGCCTCGCCCATCCAACCACCATCTATGCTGACGGTCGCTTTTAGGGTGTCTGGTCTTGGCTTGCCGCGGGCGCCGCTCACCCGGACCCGGTCTGGACCGATCTCGTCTACCTTCACTTGGGTAATATCCAAGACTACGTCGGCAGTGAAATAATTCGACGGATCATGAATTTCATATAGCAATTGTTCCTTCACGGTCTGAGCAGAAACCAGTCCGCCCGTGTTGTCCGCCTTGGTGACGATCAGCGCGCCGTTTTCCTCCACCTCGGCGAT
>JAPKDN010000744.1 GCA_028822575.1 Alphaproteobacteria bacterium
GCATGGCGGCGGTATCGCATCGGGGCATGACCACGGCCGCGCCGGTGCCACGGGCGGGACAGATGGCGCCGAATATGAAGGCGGACTTAGTGCGCTGATCCTTGGGCACCGATGGCCGGGTTATATTGTTCTTCTGCCCAACCCTAGCCTCATCCCACCACCAGATCTCTGCCGGCGTGCCGACCTGAGGGCGCGGCCTGGATCAGCACCGGCGTGTCGGGGAAGCATTTTTCTGAAAGCCTTCAAGGCGTGCCCGTTCTGGGCTTCGTGGCGCGGGCGTGCCGACAGTTTGACAGAGCCCATCGCCTTCAGCGTCCAGCTCATTGCCGTCGGGGATACCGTGAAGCCCAATTCAAAGCGGTTCCTACCCACCAGACCCGCCGAGCGCCAGTGCAACCCCCAGTCCACCGCCGGGAACGGACCGTGCTCAAGGTGTTCGGCCTAGTCTTGCGGGGGCGGCCTCCACTTTCGCCACCTATCCCGGCACATTGCAGTCAATCAGTCCCGCCGGCCCCGCGGCATTAACGAAGCCCCCAGTCTCGGACCAACTAGCGCATCGCGTCGCCACGTAACGTCATAAACAACCGGCAAGGCTAGCAGACGCCACGTCTGGTTCGTATCGCCAGAACGATTCGCTAAATCACGCAATGTCGCGCCATTGTAGTCGACTCGATATACAATTGCCGCAGTCGTAGAGAAACCTCACGCATTCGCAAGACTGAATCATACATCACTAGATATGGGAATCCCAAAACTGAGTCTCAATCTACAGGCGGCGGTATAATATAACACGACAGGACCGGGCCCTGCTCACAAAGACCAAAGTCCCGGTGGGAAGGAATAAAGTCCTGCTTTGGCAAGGGGAACTAAATACACAAGCGAACACTTTTAGCGCTTTTAAATGAAAAACTATGATTTATTTCCTCATACTCCCCGACAACCAATCGGGCTCCAAATCAACCACAAACCTTGTCAGCCACATCAAATCAACCAACGGACAATTATGTCCAACTCAACGGGCGCGAAGTAAAGTGAAATAGTTCTATCCGTCTCCATAACGACGCAATCGTTCTTTCAGGAATGATAAAAACGCTGGTGCGTCGGCATGAAAACCAACGCGAGCGTTGGTATCTTCAGGACCCGAGTTGCGTTTGACATGGCTTTTGCCAATCATCGTGAGGTCTTCGGTTTCGATATAAACCTGACATGCTTCGAGCCCAAATAACTCTGGGCGCAGCAAATGGCCGATTGCCAACACATCATGAAGCGCGCCACCGACTGAGCCATAATGCGCGAGCATACCCGCTATCGCTCGGGAAACCGGGCCTTGCAGCTGTTCAATTTCTGAGATCCAGGCCGGCTCGGCGCGAACCTGACGGGTTATGTCCAAACCATACATTACGATCGGAGCGCCGCTCTCGAACACGATCCGGGCGGCATGTGGGTCGACGAAAAAGTTAAACTCTGCATGGGGTGTCACATTCCCGGGCCCCTCCGCACCGCCCATGATGACGATTTGGCGCACCTCCCGCGCGAGTTCTGGCCGCTGGGCCAAGGCCACCGCCAGATTGGTCAAGGGACCAATGGCGACGATGGTAATTTCCCCGGGTCGAGCCTTGATCGTGTCTCTTAGAAAATCGACGGCATGCCGGCCGTCGACCACGCCCGTCGGTTCTGGAAGGTCGCCGCCCTCAAGTCCTGTTTTGCCATGGATTTCTTCCGCCATCACCGGGCCACGAAGCAACGGTCGGGGACATCCGGCCAAGACAGGTATCGATGTGGCCCCGCAAAGCTCTCGGATACGCCGCGCGTTGGGTTCCGTGTGATGCAGTCCAACATTGCCGGCGACAGTGGTAACCGCCAGAAGGTCGAGATCCTCAGGGCTTGCGAAAGCTAGCATCAACGCGATCGCATCATCAATGCCGGGATCGCAGTCGATGACGATAGGTATGGGATAGTTCACTGCGGCTCAGCCCCCAAACTCATCATTACCGGGCCCTCGACTTTTCTTTTCCTTGCACTTAGCCAGCGCCTGCTTATTCTCTCGCCCAATGCCCCCGGCCATAGACCGGGGCAAAATCGGCAAGGAGTTCCTCGTGAACGACATGGAAATAGCCAAGATCGAACGCTATTTGCGCGGCAAATTCCGTAACACCGGGATAACCATCGAAGGGCGAAAGAACAAGGATGATTCAGCCGAGGTATCATTGGATGGCGAATTTATTGGCGTCCTTTTTAAGGACGAAGACGAGGGCGAGACGTCCTACGATCTCCACATGACCATTTTGGATATAGATTTGGTATAGTCCGCTAATCCAGTTCATTCGGGAACAGGTGTCGGCGAGGTACCGCCCTGGGACGGTTTCTCCGGACGTCCGTGCA
>JAPKDN010000745.1 GCA_028822575.1 Alphaproteobacteria bacterium
GCCACTGGCACCCCAAATCAAATAGCAGACGGCAGCGATTACCCGATTGACAATGCCCAACCGTCCGACGCTCTCAGCGGCGACCAGTGGCAATTCGATGGTTTCCATGTTCGGGGCCGTGACCTTAAGCGTAGCGATACGTTGCCCCTTGGTGATTGGCGCCGGAACAGGCTCCTTGAAAACCACCGAGACCTTGAGTTTCTTGCGCACTGAGCGAAGTAAGGTCAGTTTCAGATCTTGTTCCAAAATTACAGGGACAATCTTGGCGGTTCCCAGCCAGACGTCGATGCTCTGTACCGTTTCACCAGCGGTCAGCAGGTCATAGTTATCATATTCCCGAAACCCCCAGTCAATTAGCGTTTGGGACTCGTGCGTCCGGGCGCGGACGCTGGCAAGGCCGTTGATCACCAAGATCAAACGCCGGTCAGCCCGCTTCACGGATGCGGTCAGGCCGTAACCCGCCGCGTTGGTGTGCCCGGTCTTCAGCCCATCGGCGCCAGTGCCCTTGAACAAAAGAGGGTTGCGGTTGCCTTGTTTGATTTTGTTGTAGGTAAAAGTGGTTTCCGAATAGATCGGGTAGAAATTTGGAAAATCACGTACGGTGGCCATCGCTAAAGTCACCAGGTCCCGCGCGGTCATGTAATGATCGGGGTCGGGCCAGCCGGTGGCGTTACGAAACTGGGTATTGTTCATGCCGAGTTCCTTGGCCTTTTGGGTCATGGCCGCGGCGAAAGCGGACTCACTGCCCTCTAGGGCCTCGGCCAGCGCGATTGCCGCGTCATTGCCGCTTTGAACGATGATGCCACGAAGAATATCCTCGACCGTCACCTTGCTGTTAACCTCGATGAACATTTTCGAACCACCCTTGCGCCAGGCTTTTTCGCTGACCAGGATCTCATCGTCGAGATTAAGCCGCCCCTGTTTAATGCGATCGAAAGCAAGATAAGCGGTCATGATCTTTGTCATCGACGCTGGCGGCATGGTGGCGTCGGCTTTTTTCTCGAACAGCACCGTTCCGGTGTCGAAATCGATTAGCAGAGCCTCTCGCGCGGTCGTATCGACGGCGCGAGCTGGGTCACTACCGAGCGCCAGGGCGCTGAGCCCGGCAGCTAATATAAACCTTGTAAAAAAGTATCCCAGATTCATCTCGTTTCCTTCGCCCACCAGGCTCCCATGTTTACGCTAGCGGATCTATCTTTACCGCCAACCTTACCGCGAAAAAAAACCTATTTTGGTGGCAATCATATATCGCCCTACTCGACTATGATGCGCGCGCCAGGGAAGCCAAGAGCGATAACCATTTCGAGCACCTTGTCTGCCTGGCCCACATCTTGAAGTGGGCCGATACGGACCCGGTAAAATTGTTTGCCGTCGACTAGGGTCCCGTAAACATCCGCCGCCCCGATATAAGACAGCTTGGATTTTAACTGGTTCGCGTTGTCCTGCTTCGAAAATGAAGCAGCCTGCACGAACAGATTGGTCGCTTCGACGGGGCGATCGGTTAGTATCGTACCCCGGGCTTGGCGTGTCAGTTCCACCGCGCTCGGCATTGGTTGTTTTGGCCCGACTTTGGTCTCTTTAGAAGCTGGCGCGGCGGTCGCCCCTGGAATGATCGTAAGGGTCGCGACGGATACCGACGCGACTGGGACCGCATCTGGCGCATTCGCGTTCGACACGACCAGTTGGGGCGTTCCACCGGACCGGGCCAGTTTGGCGGCGGCGCGGCTTTCCTCCGGTAAAATTTGGACCTGGACCCCGGCAACACCCTTGTGCTCGAATCCCAGTAATTGCGCTGCTCGCTTCGACATGTCGATGATCCGCCCGTGCGCGAAAGGGCCGCGGTCATTGACCCGGACCACCAGCGCGCGACCATTTTCAAGGTTCGTGACCCGGACAACGCTTGGCAGGGGCAGTGTGCGGTGCGCCGCGCTCACGGCGTCCTGATCAAAGTTCTCGCCGTTGGCTGTGGGCTTGTTGTGAAAATTCGGTCCGTACCAAGACGCAACGCCCGATTCGTTATAGACATAGTTGACGCGAGGATAATACCAGACGCCCTTGATCTTATATGGCGAACCAATCTTGTATTGCCCCTTCGTTGGAGGCTTGGCGCCAATCGCGCGAATGGACTTGGCCGCAGTCACCTACAGTTCTGTCTCGGCGCAACCGCCAACGGATAGAACGCCGCCGCCGAGCACACCCACCAAGAGGAACTGAACCAAACTTCGCCACTTCAAATTTTTTAACGTTGCTTGGATAAAGTTGAGCATCTCGTTTCCGTTTTTTTGGCAAACCATTATCGATATTTACATCATCGCAACCGATCGGACAGCGTACCCACGGCGATCGCGAAATAATCCGATCGGTTCCAACGCAAAATGACC
>JAPKDN010000039.1 GCA_028822575.1 Alphaproteobacteria bacterium
GAGACGCCGATCGACGCGGTGTTCATCTACAATCACAACCCGGTCGCGACTCATCCGGATCAAAACCGGATGCGTAAGGCGCTCTCCAGGGATGATCTGTTCGTGGTTGGCGCGGAAATCGCGATGACCGATTCGATGGCTTATTGCGACGTCGTGTTGCCGGCGGCCAGCCATTTCGAGTACGCGGACATCTATGGCTCGTACGGTCATCACTATCTCCAGCGCGCGGAGCCGGTGATCCCTCCGGTTGGGGAGTCCTTGCCGAACACCGAAATATTCCGCCGTCTAGCCGCCCGTTTCGGATTCGACGATCCAATTTTCAAGGAGACGGATGCCGAATTGATCGACGCGGCGTTTCTCGATGGCGACGCGCGGCTCGACGGTGGTCGCCCAAGCTCCCTGCCGCTGGACCGTGCGATCGAGATGAAGACAGTTGGCGGTCATGAGTTGATTCTCTGCGATACCGTTAACCCCGGTACCGCGTCGGGTAAGATCGAGCTGTTCAGCCAAGATCTGGAGGATCGTTTCGGCTATGGGCTGCCGCGGTTCGAGCCGGTGCCGCGGGCTTTTCCGTTGACCATTATCTCGCCGTCCTCCTCCAAGCGAACCAACGCAACATTTGGTGGCTGCTCGCCTTCGGATGGCGAGGAAGAAGTCGAAATTCACCCGACCGACGCGGAAGCCAGAGGAATTGGGAACGGCGACAACTTGCGGGTCTACAACGAACGGGGCGAGACGCACCTGACCGCCAGGGTTTCCGACGCGGTGCTTCCCGGCGTGCTGTACACGCCCAAGGGCACCTGGCTTGTCCACAGTCGGAACGGCCAAACGGTCAACGCTCTGTTGGATGCGGATATCCGCACCGATATAGAGGATGGAGCCTGCTGTAACGAGGCATTTTGCGACGTGCAACGGGTCGCCTAACTCCGGGTTTCCGTCAAAATCCAAAAGTGAAAGCCGCCTCTCGATGCCGAGGGCGGCTTTTGTCTTTACATGGCGGGAAATCCATACATTCCCGCCCTTGTTGAGAGAGCTAGTAGCCCTCGCGCTCCAATCGCTTGCGCATCAGCTTGCGATGACGACGCGTCGCCTCGGCCTGCTCTCTCGCGCGGCGTTCGGACGGCTTTTCGTAGTTCCTACGAAGCTTCATCTCGCGGAAAATACCCTCGCGCTGCATCTTCTTCTTGAGCGCGCGTAGAGCCTGATCAACGTTATTATCGCGGACGGAAACGTGCACGGAAATCGGCCTCCAGAACTTACCATTGTGACTTAGCTGCCATCTCCGGCGACGACAGCGCCCCGGAGCAGCGACGGAGTAGCATAGTAAGGCTGTCCTGCCAAGACTGGTTAGTTTATTTATAGCCAGTTTTCCGGTCCGGTCCGGCGCCGTGACTTTACCTTGCTCTACTTTGCACCTATATCCCGACTATGGCTGTACGTAAGATCGTAAAAATGGGAAACCCGGTCCTAGCATCCCGCGCGGTGGCGGTGGAGTCCGATACTATCTCCGACCTTGTTGCGCTTTTGCCCGACATGGTGGAAACCATGCGCGCGGCCGGCGGCGTCGGCTTGGCGGCGCCTCAAATCGGTGAAAGTCTTCGGGTGATCGTTTTCGAGGTTCCCGAGGCCCGGGCGAGCGATAGGGATGGTGATGGTCCGCTAGAACTCCAGGCATTGATAAATCCCAAAATTGAACCTTTGGGCGCGGATATCGAACTTGACTGGGAGGGATGCCTGTCAATCCCGGGCCTGCGTGGAGAGGTGCCTCGTCACGCTCGCATCCGCTACACTGGCCTGGACGGCGAAGGAAATCGCATTACCCGCGAAGCCAGCGGGTTTCATGCCCGGGTGGTTCAGCACGAGGTGGATCATCTCGACGGCATTCTTTATCCCGAACGGATGACCGATATGCGACGCCTGGGCTATGTGGATGAGATGCTGGCGGGTGTTCCGCCCACCGCTCCGGAGGAACTCGGCGATGAGTGATCAGACGGTCCGCGCGCGCCAGGAAACCCGAGACCGGTTGCTAGAGGCGGCATTAAAGCACGTGGTTTTTGACGGCTGGGGGTTGGTGGCTCTGTCGGCCGGTGCGGCCGATATTGGCATGACTGCTGGACAAATTCACGCGGTATTCATCAGTCCCGAGCGGGATCTGCTGTCGCATTTCTCGGATTGGGCGGATCGGCGGATGCTGCTGGTGCTCTCGGAACTGGATTTACCGTCGATGAAGGTGCGCGCGCGCATCACTGGCGCGGTCCGGGCGCGTCTCGAAGGACTTACCGGGAACGAAGAGGCTGTCCGCCGCGCCGCTGGGAAGCTTGCCCTGCCTGGGCATACGGGACTGGCTTTGCGTGACGGGTACCGGACCGTGGACGCGATATGGCGGGTCGCTGGCGACGAGGCGACGGATTTCAATGTTTACACCAAGCGCGGCTTGCTCGCGGCGGTACTAGTCTCGACTACCTTATTCTGGCTCGACGATACCTCCGACCGGCATGAGGCGACCTGGGCCTTTCTCGATCGGCGTATCGAGGGGATCATGAGGATTCCCAAACTTCAGGGTGCCATGCGTTCCAAGTTTAAAAAAATCGCAGGAAAAGTTCTGGGCCTAGGGATAGATAGTCCCGCTGTATGACCAACTAATCGATAAATCGGTGCTACGGAGCTTTAAAGCGGTTCACGTGGCCCATTTTGCGGCCTGGCCGGCTTTCCGTTTTTCCGTATAAGTGAAGCTTAGCACCGGCTTCGGCCATGATTTCCTGCCATTGGTTGACGGTGTTACCGATGAGATTTTTCATGATTGTCGGATGCATAATCGCTGGCGAGCCTAGTGATTGCCCCGTTACGGCGCGGGTGAATTGCTCGAATTGGCAAGTGTCCGCGCCATCTTGAGTCCAATGCCCCGAATTGTGTGGGCGCGGCGCGATTTCGTTCATCAGCACACCGCCATCGTGCAGGACGAACATTTCCACCGCTAGCAACCCCACAAGATTCAAGGCCTCCGCCAGGGTGACGGCGATGCGGTTGGCGGTATCTGCGGTCTCGGGGCTTACATTCGCGGGTGCCGTGGTCGTGTCGAGAATGTGGTTTTCATGGTGATTTTCAACTACTGGGTAGGCGCGACATTCTCCGTCTTGGCCGCGTGCGACAATGACCGAGATCTCTTTCGCGAAATCGATGAAACCCTCGAGGATCATGTCATCGGTCGCAAGCGTGGCCCAGGCGGCATCTAGATCGCCCGGCGTTCGAAGTATAGCCTGACCCTTGCCGTCATAACCGAACTGGCAGGTCTTGAGGACCGCGGGCAACCTGATCTTGGCGACGGCTTGGTCCAGTTCATCGCGGGTCGTGACCAGATGATACGGCGCCACGGCGACGCCATGTTCAACTGCAAAGGCTTTCTCGCGACCCCGATGCTGGGAAATCGCCAGAACAGCCGCTGACGGGTGAAGCGGTTTGCGGGAGGCCAGGAATTTCGCGGTTTCGATCGGGATATTCTCGAATTCATAGGTAATGACATCGACGTTGTTCGCGAATGCCGCGAGTGCAGTTTGATCGTCATAGGCCGCGACCGTCACGAGGTCGGTGACCAAGGAGGCGGGGCTCGCTTCTTCCGGCGTATAGATATGGCAACGATATCCCAGTGGGGCCGCCGCGAGTGCCGTCATCCGTCCAAGCTGACCTCCGCCAAGAATGCCGATGATGCCGCCAGGGGATAGTGTTTTATTCACGGCGCGTCACTGGGTATGTTGGCCACGGCGTCGGTCAAGGCCGCGCGCCACGATTCCAAGCTTTCGGCGATCTTCCGATCATGGGTGGAGAGAATAGCCGCCGCCAACAGCGCCGCGTTCCCCGCCCCCGCTTCGCCGATCGCGAGGGTGCCGACAGGGATTCCCTTGGGCATTTGGACGATTGAAAGCAAGCTATCCATGCCCTTTAGCGCGCCGCTTTCGACGGGAACGCCAAGCACCGGTAGGGTAGTTTGTGAGGCAATCATACCCGGGAGATGCGCCGCGCCACCAGCGCCGGCGATGATCACCTTGAGGCCTCGGCCGCGGGCGGTCTCGGCGTAGTCCGCCATTCGTTTTGGCGTGCGATGCGCGGAGACGATCCGAACTTCATAGCCGATACCAAGTTCATCAAGGATGTCCGCAGCTTGGCGCATCGTCGTCCAGTCCGATTGGCTGCCCATGACGATTCCGATCACAATCGGATGCATGCTGTCGCTGGTCGGTTCGCCACCCTCTTGACGAATCATGTTCGCCTCCGGCTAAGTGAAAGCGGGACATTATAAGGATGGGTGACGGGCCGACAAGCTCGGATCTCGGTCGAATGGTGTTTGCTTGACCCCAACTCCGGTTGGAGGGGCTATGACGCTCGATAGTTTGTCCGAAATTAGGGTGCTAGTTGTCGAGGACAATCAGTTCATGCGCACATTTCTTGTCGACGAGCTGAAGGCGATTAACGTTGATTCGGTCGAAGCGGCGAATAGTGGAAACCGCGCGCTCGATGTGGAGGCCAGCATCCGCTTCGACTTGATTATCATTGATCTTGAAATAGAGAACGGCAACGGGATTGAGCTGATAGAGAGGATACAAAAGGGCTGCTACATCGAGGGCCCTTTGGCGCCGATCAGCGTCCTATCGGCGAACACGACTCGAAGCATGAACTGTCCACTCGCGACGCGGGGATGATCGAATTCCCTGCTAAGCCGCTATCCGCAAAAGCGTTGTACAACAGAATTTCTGCGATCATCGAGGTGCCCAGGAATTTTATTCGCACGGATGACTGCTTCGTCAGGATCGCCGCCGAAAGCGCGACACGTCATTTAAGGGGCCCGAGCGGAGGAAAGACAAGCGTTGACGAGGCGGCAGAGGATCGTCAATCAGGACTTGGTGGCGGACCGAATTCTTCTAATAGTGCATAGCGTGTTTGTATGACGTTTGTGAGTGGTTCAGTATGAAAATATCGAGATTGTCAAATACCCAAATGGGATCGCTCAAAAGCCCGAGCCGTGTAGGGCGCTCGTGTCGACGGTTTGCTGGAGCGTATTGAAACCGCAATTCGAAATTTGAGTGGCGAATTTACCACGATTTATCATTAGGACGTGGCGCGGATCGGCAAGGATATGGTGCGGGTCTGCATGGACCCCGAGGCAAATGACCAATGCCGTGGCCGCTATTCGAGCCTCCCTGCATGATCTGTGTGGCCCGGTTGGGGCTTTGGGTTATGATTTGGTCACGGGAATATCTGGTTCAGGCTGCAAGTTCATCGATCTCAGCGAAGACTTTGGGCGCACGGAGTTAATGGTGCTGGGCATGCATGAGTACGCCTTGCACGCCGTGAAACAAAAAGACGTTCGTGGCCGGGATGGGCAAACGGGGATTGACCCGATGGAGAGGCTGCGTGCCATTGTCGCCAGGCACCGTGAGGAAACTCTGGATGAAAACCGTCTCGAGGAGAGCTCGTAGAACTGTCTACCAAACGTCTATCAGGCAATAATGTTGGGAAGCAGATCGCTCTCCATATGAAGGATCTCATCCTTCAGAGACAGCTTGCGCTTTTTCAGCCTATTAAGTCGTAGTTGGTCAAATCCCGTGGTCGCCGACAGGTTGTCGATGGCGTCATCGAGGTCACGATGTTCGAGCCGCAAGCTCTCGAGTCTGGTCTCCAGCTCCTCGCGATCCTGCACGGCGAATACTCTTTCCAAGGCATTTATTATCCACCGATCATAGCGTAGATTCAGAAAATAGGATAGGGCATCCAAGGGCCGCAATGTCGGATCAAGAGGATTTTTGGAATTTCTCACTCGCAGTTTATGAACGCGCGCGCGAAAACTGCCTGCGATTGCAGGATGGCTTCGGGCTGGATATTAACGTTTTGTTGTTTTGTTGCTGGAGTGGCGCCCGGTCGATAGCTCTTAGTAAGCCCGCGTTCGAGCGCATTATCTTGGCGACAAGTGCCTGGCGAGATAATGTGGTTAGACCTCTCCGGGCCACGCGACGCTGGCTCAAGACCGCCGACGGCCCGACCGGGGCTGGTGACTTAAGAGACGGGATCCTAGGTCTCGAACTGGAAGGTGAACGCCTTTTGCAGGCGCTGATTATCGCGAACGCGCAAGAACGCGTAAGCCCGGGGCGGCCCGGATCGAAAGTGGCAACTATAATCGCCAGAAGCAATTTGGACACCTATGAATGTTTCGTAAGACCGGGGGACGTGGTGCGGCCGACGACATTGTTTGCGGAGCTGGTGGCGGCTATCTTTGATACGATCGACCAAGGCGCTATCGTCGAGGCGGCCCGAGACCTGGAAAAGCCCGCTCAAGATCGCCCAGTTTCAGGAAGTGAGTCGAAATGACCAAGACAATTGCAGAGATTACATCCGCTTTCGCGTCCGGACTCACCACTAGCGCGGTGGAAACGGAATCCGCGCTCGCCTCGATAGATGCAACGCAGGGCGAAGGATCGCGCGCGTTTTTGAAGGTCTATCATGATGGCGCAAGGGCCAGCGCGAGGGCCAGCGACGAAGCGCGAACCTTGGGCATCCAGGCGGGACCGCTAGGTGGTGTGACGATTTCGGTGAAGGATCTATTCGATGTCGCGGGGGAGGTCACGCTCGCGGGATCCAAGGTGCGCGACGAATCAACGGTGGCGTTGTCCGACGCGCCGGTCCTTGCCCGGCTGCGGGCCGCCGGCGCCGTGATTGTCGGTCGAACCAACATGACCGAGTTCGCGTTCTCTGGCCTTGGCATTAATCCGCATTACGACACGCCACGGAACCCTTGGGACAGAGCGACGGGCCGGGTTCCTGGCGGCTCCTCCAGTGGCGCGGCGGTCTCGGTCGCCGATGGCATGGCTGTGGCCGCGATCGGCACGGATACGGGCGGCTCGGTTCGCATTCCCTCGGCGTTGTGTGGATTGACTGGGTTCAAGCCGACCGCGAGACGGGTGCCCACCGCCGGCGCGTTCCCGTTGTCGACGACGCTGGATTCAATTGGCCCTCTAGCAAATAGTGTCGCTTGTTGTGCCTTGATCGATCAGGTGATGAGTGGAGAAGCGGTGCGTCCTCTCATCGCTCGACCGGTCTCGGGTATGACCCTGGCCGTGCCTCAAACTTTATTTCTCGATGATATGGACGATCATGTCTCCGCGGCTTTCGAACATGCGTTGTCCAGGCTTTCGGCCGCGGGCGCCCGGATCGTTGAGATTTCGTTCGATGTTACGGCTGATATCCTGGCGGCTAATGCCACGGGAGGTTTCGCCTCACCGGAGGCATTCGCCACGTTGCGGGATCTGCTGCAAGCCGATGAGGGGCGGTTTGACCCCCGAGTTTCTGTCCGGGTCAAGCGCGGCGGCGCGATGTTGGCAGCGGATTATCTGGCTCTTCTGGACGATCGGGTGGTGATCCGGGCCAAGGCCAACGCGTCGTCACGCGAATATGATGCTCTGTTGACGCCGACTACACCAATCGTGGCGCCAGCAATCGCGGATCTCGTGGCGTCTGACGACGCTTACCATTCTGCGAATATGCTGATGTTGCGCAACCCGTCATTTGGAAACTTCCTGGACCGTTGCGCGACCTCACTACCAATCCATCGCCTTGGTGACGCGCCGGTGGGATTGATGGTCTTGGGGGAAACCCTGGGCGATGGGAAAGCCCTGGAGGTCGCGGCCGGAATCGAGGCAGCCTTGGCGACTTGAAACTGTCAGGGGCTTTTGGTAGTGGCGGTCGCGTCTTCTTTCCAGCGTTTCACGGTACCCGGGTCCATATCGAAAAGGTCTAGAACTCGGCCAAGTGTGTGGTCGATCATGTCCTTGAGTGAACGGGGTTTGGCATAGAAAGCAGCAACCGGTGGGGCAATAATCGCTCCCATATCCGAGAGCGCTAGCATGGTGCGCAGATGCCCGGAATGCAGCGGTGTCTCCCTGACCATGCAGACCAGGCGACGGCGTTCCTTCAAGACCACGTCGGCGGCGCGGGAGAGTAGGGTGTCGGTCACACCACTGGCGATTTCCGACATGCTCTTAACCGAACAGGGCGCGATAATCATGCCCATGGTCCGGAAAGAGCCTGAGGCGATCGAAGCGCCGATATCCTTATTGGCGTGAACCACGTCGGCGCGCCCATGGACGTCGGCGACCTTCAGGTTCGTTTCATGAGCCAAGGTTACCTCGGCCGCCTTGGACATCACGAGATGTGTCTCCGGCCGGCTCTCCGGGGGTAGGGATTGAATCAGTTCCATAAGCCTAACGCCATAAATGACGCCGGACGCCCCGCTTATTCCAACCACTAGCCTTTGATTGCCTGTATCTGGCATGAAATTTCTTTGACAGTGTTTCTGTAGAATTAAAAATAGCTATTAAAAAAATAATGGAGTGGGAAAGTTCGCGCAAGGCTAAATCGCGAGCTACCGTTCTTGCATTACACCCTGAGGTCTAAAGCCAGAAGGAGTCCAGATCACAGGGTATAGCTGAGCCGAGGTGCTGTTAAGGCGCCCGCCGGATTGGACTAAAAATTGGAAGGCGAACAAAAGAGGCCTCAGCCCAATACCGAGGTCATCACGAAAATTAAACATCAAAAACTTGCGCTCAAAGCCCAAATTTAAGACGCCGAAGCCGGGGGCCCGCCTAGTGGACGCGTAAACGGCCCCTGTTCCGGGGTAGGATGCCATTCCTGAGGCAGGCGATTTTTGTTGAGGCGCTACTTAATAAGGCGGCGGCGATAGGACAAGTAGGCGGTATCGGTTCTCCACGGTGGGTGATGGGCGCTACCGCGTCGCCCCCCGGATCAAATCGGACAGATTATCGCAATTATCCGGTAAGGCGTTGCCGCGCCAGGCGACGTGCTGGTCGGGTCGTGAAAGCACCAGGCCGTGGCGGTACGATGATGGGGTGGTCACTCCGTCCAGATCGAGCACGGAAAGAGGTACGCCTTTCTCATGGCAGGCGAAGAGGAAGGGCGACACGTCGATGTCGCGGTTCAGGCGCAACAACGTGTATTCGGGCCCCATGGCATCATAAAGGCCACGCCCTTCGCCAAGCCAAAGATGCGGGGTTCGGCAGCCCGGAACCGTCGAGGCTGTGAAGTTGGCCATCGTGTAGCCTGGCGCGGCTTCGCCATCATGGAAAATGATCGGCGATGATTCGTAGAAAGTGCCGAAATTGAGCCCCGCGCAACAATATTGCTGCACATTCAGATCATAGGCCGCTTGCCCCAACTTGGCCCGCATCGCTTCGCCTTCGGTGCTGTCTTCCTCGATGTTCTCCGGGACCGCGCCGCGCTGGCCGGCCATCGCGTGAGCGTGGTCCATCACATAACGCGAGACCTGCTCGGTAATCGGGTGGCGTTCGCATTCATGGGCATCAAGGATGCCTGCGGGTGCCCAGCCGTTGAGATGCGCCGCGAGAAGCCAGGAGAGGTTCATGGCATCGGCGATCCCGGCATTCATGCCGTACCCGGCGTAGGGCACCCAAATATGCGCCGCGTCCCCCGCAACAAAAACCCTGCGGTCACGAAATTTATTGGCGACAAGCCGCCGGCCAAACCAGTCCTCCTTGGAGAGGATTTCATAGTCGAATCCCCTGTCGACTCCCAGGATGGTTCGGATCGCCCAATCCCGGTCAACAGAATCGAAGCCGGCCTCGTTAGGCCTAAGGTAGTTATGGACGACGAATTTTTCCTTGCCATCGATCGCATAGACATTTCCAGATCGGCGAGGATTCAGCGAGAATGAGGCCCAAGCAGGCTTTTCGGTTTGTAAATCCATCAGGCGTGGCGCGCGGATGAAACAGGTTTGGGTGCGCGCGATCACCGCGTCACCCTCGAATGCCGCGCCTATGCCCTTGCGCACCAACGACGACCCGCCATCACAGCCGATCATATATTGGCAGGTGATACGGATGACCTCGCCGTTTCCAAGATCCCGCGCGTTAGCGACAACCTGGTCGTCGCTTTGGGTGAACGCCTCTATTTTCGTTCGGTTGAGCGTGCGCAGTTTCGGCATCTGCGCCGCGTGATCGAACAAGATCGGTTCAAGGTAAATTTGATTGATGCGATGGGGTGGCTCTGGCGTTGGCCAGTCCGTGTCCGGCCCTTCGGTCGCCGTATACCTGTCGCGACGGCATGGGATGGGAATTCGCGTCAGCTCGGTGCCGGTGAACGAGGTGCGATAGGAGACGTCGTTCGGGTAATCTGCTGGCAATCCGGCGTTTCGGAGCTTGCCCGCCACGCCGAGGCGCCGAAAGATCTCCATGGTGCGAGCCGCGACGTGATTGCATTTTGGCGATGGCGGCTCGCTCCGAGCCCTGATCTCGCACACCAGCACCTCGACACCTCGCCACGCGAGATCCATGGCTAGGCTGAGACCAATCGGCCCACCGCCGACCACCAGCACTGGAACTTGGATTTCCCTTGTCATGTTGGGCAACTCCTGGGTCCGAATGCGAATAATTGCATCCGATTTAGTGGACCCGCTGCATGATGTCGCTTTCGAATCGCCGCATACGGTCGAGACATTGCTCGAGGTCGCCGCTTTCGCCGCCAATGACCAGATGCTGGAGGCCCACGTCGCGATAGGCGCTGATGTCGCCGAGGATATCATCGGCGGTCCCGGTGAAGGAACGTCGGGTTCCCTCGGGCGTCGTCTCCGCCTCGCCCAGTTTGTACCAAATTACATAGAGACTGCGGGCGATATCTGAAGGGTCGCGCCCAACCGCCTCGGCCGCTGCAAACACATCACCGAGACCGGCGGCATAGCGCTTCGGCGTGTCGAATGGGGAACGCGGATTGTTGCCGACGGGGTACCAACCATCTCCAAGCCGCCCCGCTCGGCGCCGTCCCGGCTTGGCTTCGCCGCCAACCCAAAGCGGTGGGTGCGGAGACTGTGGCGACTTGGGATGGAATTTCAGGCCGTCGAACTGGACGTGTTCGCCGTGAAAGCTGGGGTTGTCCTCGGTCCAGAGAATGCGAAAGGCCTGGATATACTCATCCGCGGCCGCGCCTCGGCTTGCAAAGGGAGGGCCGTCAAGCAACGCGATCTCCTCGGCCATCCAACCAACCCCAAGGCCGACCGTGAGCCGTCCCTTCGAGAGGACATCGATGGTGTTCAGCATCTTTGCGGCCAACACTGGCGGGCGATGCGGCAGAACCATGACCGAGGTCAGCAATCGAATTCGGCTGGTGACGGCTGCGACGAAACTAAGTGTCGTCACTTGTTCAAGACACTCACCGCTATCCTCGGCGAACCAGCGGCCCGACTTGGTATATGGATAAGGCGAGTCGACCTGATCGGCGATTACCACATGATCGCTGAAACCGAGATATGCAAAGCCCAGGGCTTCGGCTTCGGCCGCGATGATCCTGAGCGAGTCGGGATCGGCCGCCGGGCCGCGGATCCCAAGATGCAGTCCAAATTGCAATGGCTTGGCCTCAGTACGGGGTATCACCGGCGATGGTGATCCTGTGCATCCGCCGCCGCTCGTCGTAGTCTGCGAGGGCCTGATGCTGGACGCACCGATTGTCCCAGAGCGCGATCGACCCCACCTCCCAACGAAAGCGACACGTGAATTCGGGTCGCGCCGAATGCGTGCGCAGGAAGTCCACCAACGTATCCGCCTCTTTCTCTTCAAACCCATCTAGGGTTTGCGTGTGACTGCCGATATAGAGCAGCTTGCGCCCAGTTTCGGGATGCGTGCGGACGAGTGGATGTCTGGATTCGGTCGGGGCGTTGCCAGGGTCCCGGATCTTGGCCTGCATAGTCGGATTCTTGGCGTAACGCTCGGCCCGGGTCGACTTTCCGGTATTTCGGCGGAATCCATCACCTACATTGTAGGTTTTGATCGCCGAGATCGCATGACGCATCGGCGCCGAGAGCGTCTCATAGGCTAGGTATTGGTTCGAGAACATGGTGTCGCCGCCACGCGTCGGCACTTCCTTGGCGTAAAGCATGGTTGCCATGGCCGGTTGTGGATTGAACATCTGATCGGTATGCCAGACCGCACCGAAAGTATAGCCGTCGCCCTGTTCCTTGACGATTTCCAGGACCTCCGGGTGATCGTCCAGTCCGTGCATATAGGGGTGATAGTGGATCTCGCCCAACCGTTTGGCGAAGGCAATTTGCTGTTCTGGTGTGACGTCCTGGTCGCGGAAGAAAACGACACCGTTGTCCATCCAAGCTTGATGAATTTCTCCAAATGTTTCGTCATCAAGGTTGGCTAGGTCGACGCCGTGGAGGATCGCTCCGAGATTTCCAGAAACCGGTTCGATTTCTATCCGCTTGAAGTCCATGGAAAGTCCCCGAAGAAGATTAACGTTTTTAGCATGAGATCTATTATATCGTTGAAACGCGCCGCGTCGCGCGTTACCCCGCGTTCAGTGTCTGTTGAGCACAGGAGGGATCCCCTTGGTGGGCGCGGAGGCCATTCGGATTCGATTCCGCGGGAGCTAGTTTATGATCCCGTCGACCCAAGGGTTCACACGTCGAAAAAGACGGTTTCTCTATCCCCACGGAAATGAATGTCGAACACATAGTTTGTTGAAGGCGCACCGTCGCGCGTTTCGGCGATAAGGGT
>JAPKDN010000746.1 GCA_028822575.1 Alphaproteobacteria bacterium
CATCACCGATAATAAGAAAAATTACCTCCCCGACGCACCTGGTTGTCGCCGCAGTAACTGTCGGGTCATTGACCTCCCCGGTTGGGGGGGTTGATTGGACGGTCGTCGGTCCAATCGTCGGCTTGTCAGCGCGATGACTACCGGATCACTATTCTCGCCGGTTGGGTGGCGTGATTGGATATCTGTCGGTTCTTCCACCAGGTGCATCGGCCCCGGTCTTCGCTGGAGAGATCTGGATGTTAATAGGGACGGCTATCGCGAAGCAGCTAAAAATCAATAAAACATCATCAGGTATAACAAAACTAATACCCTGGCTTTCGGCTAGGTAGATGCAGAATTGGGGCAGGAGCTGATGGCCAATTCCAACCGGTTACTTCATCTGATATCCATACTCCGCCGATGCCTGGATGACACTTTCCAGGAAGCTCACCGCGAAGCCTCTCGCGACATAGAGGTCAAAGGTAAACTCATCGCGGCAATCGATCAGGGCTGAGACGTGGAACATCGCGGTCTGAGCGCACATGCCGGGCGTGAAAGCGCTGGGATGCCAATCGAGTGGGCCGGCCTTCATCAGGACATGGCGCGCGGACCGGCCGGACAGCCTAAGCGACGCGCGCGCATGACTGAGATCGACCACTGCGGCGCCGGTTGAGCCAAGCGCACCTTGCAGCAACGCATCGAGGTCTCGGGTCTCCGGCTCCACCACCAACCAACGGTTGGGGCCGGTCCACAAGATGCGCGGGCGACCGTCACCGACACTGGTGTTGAATGCCTCCGTGGGTCGAAGGCCAAGAGCTGTCGCCGACACATGGAGCATGGCCGGAGTTTCCTCCGCACGTGCCTCGATCTGGACCATAGAGAAATAGTTACGCTCGCTTATCTCCACGCCCGGGCCACGAAATCCCTTGGCGCCGTGCTCTCCAGCGTCGATCGTGCCCGCAAGCGCCGAACGTCTAGTGGGCGCAGTCTGAGTTCTGGAATCAGCCATGCAACCGCTCTCCATCCTTGTCTAAGAAAATTGGATGGACGATCCGAACCTCCACCGCCTCATCGCGTAATGGGAACATGGCCCAGACCGTTTCCCCCTCCCGGCTCAAACCACCCTCTATGAAGCCCAGGGAAATCGGATGGCCAAGCGTTGGGCTGAGATAGGCCGAGGATGAAACATGGCCAAGCTTGGGTACTGGAGGCTGCATAGTGTTATCAGCCACTAGGACCGAGCCGGCGCGGGCACGGGTTTTACCGTCGACCGGCACCAGACCTACGAATTTCGGACGGGCGGGATCGACCATGCCCTCGCGCTCCATCATGCGACGGCCGATATATTCCTTCTTGGCACTGGCCATGCGGCCGAGGCCGAGATCATCGGCAGTGGCGCGGCCATCAAGCTCACCGCCGGCGACATGGCCTTTCTCGATTCGCATGATCCCCATGGCCTCGGTACCGTAGGGGATGATCCCATGGCCCGCGCCAACCTCCATGATCCGTTGCCACACGGCGCTGCCATGATCGGCGGGGACGTTGACCTCATAGGCGAGCTCGCCGGAGAAGCTGATCCTAAACACCCGGGCGAAGGCACCAGCGATTGTGGTCTCGCGCACCCCCATGAAAGGCAGGGCCTCGTCCGAGACATCTAGTCCCTCCACCACCGCCGCCAAGACTTCTCGACTCTTCGGTCCGGCAAGCGCCATCGCTGCCCATTGCTCGGTCGCCGAAACGACCTTGACGTCAAGCTCCGGCCAATGGATCTGAAGATACTCTTCCATATGGCTCATCACCGCGCCGGCATTGGTGGTTGTGGTGGTCATGAAATACCTGTTCTCGCCAATCCGCGAGGTTGTACCGTCATCGAAAACCAAACCATCCTCTCTCAGCATGATGCCATAGCGTGCCCGGCCCACCGGCAGAGTTTTAAAGCCGTTGATATAGAGTCGGTTGAGGAACTCGGCCGAGTCCGGACCTTGGATATCGATCTTGCCGAGGGTCGAGACATCGACCATCCCGACCCCACCTCGGGTATCCGTCACCTCGCGGCTGATCGCCTTGTTCATATCGGCCTTCACGTCCTGCTCGCCGTCGCGGAGATAGTATTGTGCGCGCAGCCACTGGCCCGTGGGCACGAAGATCGCACCGTTTTCGGCATGCCAGTCATGCATCGCGGTTCGTCTGGTGGGCGAGAAATGCATGCCGATGTCGCGTCCTCCCAGCGCGCCGAAGGAGACCGGGTTATAGGGCGGGCGAAACATAGTGGTGCCAACCGCCTCTATCGATTCGCCGCGCTCCTCGGCCATGATGGCGTGACCATTCATGTTTGAGGTCTTTCCCTGATCGGTTCCCATGCCCAGCGTGGTGTAGCGCTTCAGATGCTCTACCGAGA
>JAPKDN010000747.1 GCA_028822575.1 Alphaproteobacteria bacterium
GATTGGGGTGACGAGTTTGTCGGCGAATGATGTCACGAGCCGGCACAGATAAGTGTCCGTGCCCGGGCAGTCGACGACAATGTAGTCGACCTGATTGCTCAGCTTTGCGAGAACCGCCTCTAGGCGCGCCCTGTCCTCGTTTTCCGCTTCGTCTCTTATGGGACGATCGCTTCGGGAGAGGAAGACATGTTGCGGCATTGGCAGGTTCATGTCTTCGCGTTTCACCGCCTGAGCCCGGTTCGAGAGATACCTGGTCAATGTCCACTGCCGACTGTCGATGTCGAGTGAGCCGACTTTGAAGCCTAGGCGTAGCAGACCAACGACCACATGCATTGCTGTCGTAGACTTACCCGACCCTCCCTTTTCGTTACCGAATACGATAACCGTGGCCGATTCTAAAGCCCCCACGGTCTGGCCTTCGGGAGCCTGGGCTTCGCTGTTTGGCTGGGTGGACGAGACGTCGGACGGGCTCACCGTAAAATCCTCTAAGTCAGATTGGTGGTCTAACCACTTACCGTTAGACGGCTAAGTGGTTAGTCCAACGATTGTATTCAGGCCGAGCGCATCCAAACGGCGGTATCGTGGAACACCGCGCCACCATTGGGAGGACCTGGGTCGGCGCTGACCAGCGCGTTTATTCCAATGCCCTCCTCGAAGGCCGCGTTGGGCCATACGCTTTCGACGACAATAACGCCGGGTTGGACACCATCGAACAGCCGGGCATGCAGCACGACACTGCCTTGTTCGTTACCCAACCGTACGCGGGCGCCCTCGGCAATGCCTAGCTTGGTTGCGACGTCCGGATGGACCATAACCGACGGTCGGCCCTCGCGGCGTTTGCTGGTCGGGGTCTCGGTAAAGCTGGAGTTCAGGAAGTTGCGCGCCGGTGACGTGATCATTCGAAACGGCCGGTCTTCAGTCGCTTCGTCGATCGTCCGACAATGATCGGGCATCGTTGGGAGCATGTGTCCGAGCGGTCCCATCGCGGACCAATCAGCGCGGAAGCGGAACTTGCCGCTTGGAGTAGGGAAGCCGTTCAGAAAATGTGAGTCCTCGAAGCTGGGCTGAACGTCATGCCATTTCTTTTCCAGCACTTCATCGGCGCCGGGCCAGCCTGAGTCCCGCAAGGTACGGTCGACGAGTTCCCACTCCGTCATTTCGAACCCTGGGTGAACGGCGCCCAGCCGCTTGGCGAGCTCACAATTGACCCAATGATTGGAGCGGGTCTCTCCTGGCGGATCAATAATAGCCCTGTGGACCTGAATGTGCACCTGGCCGCCGGCTTGATAGATATCGTCATGTTCCAGGAATGTAGTCGCCGGCAGCACCACGTCGGCATGTTGGGCGGTTTCGGTCATGAATTGCTCGTGCACGCACAAGAACAGATCCTCGCGACGTAATCCCCGCAGCACCCTATGGGTGTCCGGCGCCACGGCGGCAGGATTGGTGTTTTGTATCAGCATTGCCGTCACCGGTGGCCCCTTGCGAACCGTTTCGTCCTCATATGTGAGTATCGGACCTATTCGCGACATATCGAGTATCCGGATCGACGGGTCCAAGGCGTCGGCGCCCTCGATCACGGATTTGTTCCAATTGTAGACAATCCGGTTAGACCAGAACGCGCCGCCGCCGCGATACTGGAATTTGCCTCCGACCGCCGCGATCGAGGTTACGGCGTGAACCTGGCTTGGCCCATTTCGGGACCGTGAAAATCCATAACCAACGCGGATATAGGTTCGATCGGTGGCGCCAATCCGCTTGGCGAGCGCTTCGATTTGGCTAGCGGGTACACCGCTGATTTCCTCGGCCCAGGCGGGGGTTTTGGTTTTCGCGTGCTCTTCCAGATCTCGCCAGTTGTCGGTGTATTTCTCCATGTAGTCGCGGTCGGCGAGGCCGTCGCGAAACAGGACATGGATGATCGCGCTAGCCACCGCCCCATCGGTTCCGGGTTTGACTAGAACCAGCTCATCGGCGACTTCGGCGGTTGGGCTGCGATAGGCATCGATGACCACGAAACGCGCGCCACGACCCTTACGCGCCTTGGTCACGTGGGTCATCATGTTGACCTGGGTCGAGACCGGGTTGCCTCCCCACATGATGATCAGGTCCGACTCGGCGATCTCTCTTGGGTCCGGCCCCATTGGCCCGCCGGCGCCGCCAGTCCAGCCATCGCTGACCAGACCGGTGCAGATATTGGCCGCCTGGCGGGAGTATTTCATGACATTGCGCAGCCGCTGTAGGCCATCGCGCTGAACAAACCCCATGGTGCCGGCGAAATAATATGGCCAGACCGTTTCTGTTCCATGCTCGGTCGCCTTGGCCTTGAAAGCCTCGGCGACCTTGTCCAGCGCTTCGTCCCAGGAGGCTTCAAC
>JAPKDN010000748.1 GCA_028822575.1 Alphaproteobacteria bacterium
GAAGTTGGCCCACGTGATGGATTGCAGGCGGAACTAAATTTTATCCCGACTGATGCTAAAATTCGGTTCGTGAATTCATTGATCGCGGCGGGTGTGCCGCGGATTGAGTTCTCATCCTTTGTGTCACCGAAAGCTATTCCGCAATTATCAGACGTGGTTGAAGTGTTTGAGGGTATCGATCGCTCGAAGCCGTGCACGCTGGCGGCGCTAGTGCCGAACGCCCATGGGGCGATACGCGCCGTCGAAGCGAAGGTCGACGAGATGATCGTCTTCATGTCGGCCTCAGAAAGTCATAATCAGAAAAATGTTAATCGCTCGATTGATGAATCTCTGGACGGATTCGAGCGCGTTGCGGAGATTGCGGATGCCGCCAACATTAAAGTTCATGGGGCCATTGCCACCGGTTTTGGCTGCCCATTCGAGGGTGATGTCTCGCTCGATACTATCGTGAAGATCGCCAAGCGGTATCGTGATTATGGGTTCAAGGGCGTGGGGCTTGGCGATACGACGGGTATGGCGACACCGCCAATCGTCACTAAGTTCGTGCGTACCCTGCAAGATGCGGTGCCAGAACTGGATATTGCGCTTCATTTTCACAACACACGCGGTATAGGTTTGGTCAATGTCGTTGCTGGACTGGACGAAGGGATTGAGAAATATGACGCCTCCTTCGCCGGTATTGGCGGTTGTCCCTTTGCGCCAAAAGCGACGGGCAATATTTGCACCGAAGACTTGGTCTATATGCTGGATGAGATGGGCATTGAGACCGGGATCGATATCCGCCAGATGATGAAATTGGCCTGCGACGTGGAAGAAACCGTTGGGCGTGGGTTGCCGGGCCAAGTCATGAAGGCTGGACTGCGGCTCGATCTTCATGAGATGGGTGATGTCGCTACGGCGAAAGGTTAGCCGGATTCAATCATGAGCGAAACGAACGTTGCGCCCGAGGGTGCCCTGATGGGCATCCGGGTGATAGATCTCACGCGCATTTTGGCTGGGCCATTCTGCACTATGCTGCTGGCCGATATGGGGGCCGAGGTCATCAAGGTCGAAAGTCCAGCTGGGGGTGATGCCGTCAGAAAGCAGGGCGTGATCAAGGATGGCATGAGCTGGTATTTTGCCCAGTTTAATCGTAACAAAAAATCAGTCACTCTCGATCTGTATACCGATGAGGGGAAGGTAAAACTTTCGGCATTGCTGGAGACGGCAGACGTACTCGTAGAGAATTTTCGCCCGGGTGTTCTGGCGAAGATGGGCTTCGACGAAGTGCGATTGAAGCAACTCAACCCGAAGCTGATTGTCGGAAGCGTCAACGGCTATGGTTCCACCGGACCCTATGTCGATCGGCCGTCGTTTGACTTCATCGCGCAGGCGATGAGTGGGTTTATGAGTTTAACAGGTGAGATTGACGGGGAGCCGATGCGCGCGGCTCCTCCGATGGCGGATTTGATCGCGGGATTATATTGCGCCTTCGGCGTGGTGACGGCGCTCACAGCTCGCCATCGCACCGGGGAAGGGCAGTATATCGAATCCAGCTTGAGCAATAGTCTCATTTCGATGATGGCCTTTCTCTCAGCGGAGTATTTTGCGACCGGAAAATCCCCTGCGCGGAGTGGGAATAATCATGCCATAGTGGCGCCCTACGGTATGTTTAAGGCCAAAGATGGTGCGATTGCCGTAGCTCCCTCCAACGAGACCTATGTCATCCGTTTCCTTGGTGCGGTCGGGCTTGGACATTTGATGGAGGATGATCAGTTTCGAACCAATGCGGATCGGATGTGCAACCGTGTCCAACTTTTGGAGATAATAGATCGGGAGACGGAGAAGGAGACGGTTGATCATTGGATCGAGGTGATTAACGGCGCAGGCTGTCCGTGTGGCCGGGTCATGGGGCTTGATGAAGTTTTTGCTGACCCGCAAGTGCGCGCGATGGAGATGGTCCTAGATGTGGATCACGGTGATAGCGGCGTGATCCGAATGACCGGATTTCCCGTGAAAATGTCGAAGACGCCTGCACGCATTCGACACCCGGCGCCGCTACTTGGCCAGCACAACGATGAAATATTAGGCGAGAGTTAGCTTGCGAAGACGCCGAGGTCTAATAAATCTTGTCGTAGTTTCTCTGGTGTTTCAAAAATCACCGCCTGGAATCCAACTTTCTTTGCCGCATCTACATTTTTGGAACTGTCGTCGATGAACAATGTCACAGAGGGATCGACGTTGAACCGGTCGCGGGCCTTCTCGAAGATGGCGGTATCAGGTTTGGCCATGCCGACATGGCCGGAGATAATGACATCTTCAAATAGATCCAAGAACGCAAAGTCCTGTTCCACGCGCGCCCAGGTCTCGCCAGCCCAATTAGAATG
>JAPKDN010000749.1 GCA_028822575.1 Alphaproteobacteria bacterium
TCGAGGGTTCTGCGCCGGGGAGGATATGAAGGAATCCCTGCAGGATGGTGCGCCGGGCGGACGGCGGCCAGCCAAGGAAGACCCTTTCATGTCGGGCGCTTTGGAAAAGCCAGTAATCGCGGCCATCAATGGCTTCGCCATGGGTGGCGGTTTCATGCTGGTCGAACGCACCGACCTGCGGGTCGCCGTGCGGGAAGCGGTGTTCGAGGTGTCAGAGGCGAAACGCTGGCTGCTGGGGGGCTATAACCACGGCCATATCGCCAACCTGCCCTATTCGGTGGCCATGGAAATGGCTCTGGGCTTCCGCTTTAGCGCACAGCGGTTTCACGAAATAGGTTTTATCAACCGGTTGGTCGACGCGGATGAACTTATGCCAACTGCCCTGGAAATGGCCGCGCATCTGTTGACCTTGCCGCCGGCCTCACGGGTCAACACCGTGCACATGATGCGCCAGATGCGCCCCTCGGTGGGACCGGAGTTGGCGGGCCTTGCCGACGCCCTTCACGACCATGGCGCAAAAAGTGATCTCATGGAATCTCGGGCCGCATTCTCTGAGAAGCGGGCGCCGAATTTCAAAGGTTGGGACGATCCCGGCGACCGTTATCGTTTGCCGACGCTGGAGACCCTGCGGAAGTGACGGCCAAGTTCGCGCTCAAGAGGCCTGGGTTGACTAGCCGCGCTAATTGTTTCAGCATGACAGTGGTTATGGAATATTGGCGTGTTATTATGACTAATTGGCCGCCGTCCCGCCTCAACATTTAAGGGTTGGAGTTGCGGCGATCAGGCTACGCTAGGTATTAGATTGTGGGCTCGATGGCGGGGAGCGCACAAAATCATGACGAAGAAAGAACATAACGCAGAGGTAGGTAGAGATGAATTATCGTGGATCAATTATCACTTCGTTGCTCTCGCTTTTGTTTGTAGCCCTGGCTTGGGGTCCGCTCTCGGCCGCCGAACAGAAGGGCACAATTATCGTCGCGCTGGACTCTCTAGGTGGTCAAAGCATGGACCCAATCCAGGAAGGCCGGCCCGGACACGCCCACTATCAGGCACCAATGTACGATTCCCTGCTCGGCTTTAACCTGGAGAAGGGCGGCGTCGGTCCCGGCATCGCCGAGCGCTGGGTACTTTCGGACGATGGCCTGAGCTGGACCTTCTACATCCGCAAGGGCGTCAAGTGGCACAACGGCGACCCGGTCACCGCGCATGACGTAAAGTTCAGCCTGGAGCGGACCATGTCGAAGCAGTCGATCTCCTCGCGGGCCAAACAATTGCGCCGCAACGTGGTCAAGATTGAGGTGATCGACGACTACACCGTCAGTGTTTTCACCAAGGGCGTGCAGGTCCATTTCCCGTCGGGCCTGTCCCGTGCGGTGTTCCAGGAAGGGCAGATGATGCCCAAGAATTACATCGAGAAAGTTGGCGACGAAGGCTTCCGCAAGAACCCGATAGGCTCCGGTCCGTGGAAGTTCGTGCGCAGCGTGCCCGGCGACCTGGTCGAATTCGAAGCGGTCGATTATCCCCATTGGCGCGGCACTCCGAAGTTCAAGAAACTGCTCTTCCTGCTGATACCGGAAGAAAGCACCCGGGTTTCCATGGTGCGGACCGGCGAGGCCTCGATCGCGGCGATCAGTCCGGAAGCCATCGAGGAAGCCAAGGCCGGCAAGCTGAAGGTGATCTCGGTGCCCTCGACCATGCAGGCGGTGTTTCAGTTCTGGGGGCTTTACCAACCGCAGTTCAAGAATTCCCCGCTGAACGACGTGCGTGTCCGCGAGGCCCTGTCCTTGGCCATCAACCGGCAGCAGATTATCGACCATGTGATGTATGGCGAGGCCGGTTGGCCGATGCCGTTCGCAAGCTTCGGCTACACCGTCGATATCGACAGAGAGTACTGGGCCAAGTGGAGCAAGCAGGCCCTGCGCTACGATCTGGCGGCGGCGAAAAAACTGCTGGCCGATGCCGGCTACGCCAAGGGCTTCGACCTCGCCTTCGCCAATGTCGCCCTGCCGGGCACGCCCTATATGACGCAGATCGGCGTCGCAGTGGCGGATTTCTGGTCCAAGCTTGGGGTCAACGTCAAACTCACCAACTATGAGTGGGGCGCCTTCCGGGCCTTGAACCGGGGTGATCAGAAGAAACTGGCGGGCGGCGCCTCGATGTTCCGCACTGCCGGCCGGCCGGTCGCCTCGACCCGCTACAATGTCGCCTTTGGCGCCAAGAGCCCGCATCGGTTGTACGGTAATGACAAGATCTGCGGCGAGAAACTGTGCAAGGCGTTCAGGACGCTCTATGACGCCCAGAAGACCGAGCAGGATGCCGGCAAGCGGCTGGCCGCCGAAGTCCTCGCCAAGCTTGCGCATCAC
>JAPKDN010000750.1 GCA_028822575.1 Alphaproteobacteria bacterium
CCGATGGGCAAATCAACAGGTCATGGGTTTCAAAGAACGCAGTCATGCGGTGATAGAGAGTCCATCTAATTCTCTCGGCGGCGAACAGCTGCTCTGGAGTAACTTCAAACCCGCGTTCGACATTGCTGACGATGTCTTCGGTGATTCTGTCCCGCTCGCTCTCCAGCTATTCGCCCATCATGGTGCCTAACAGGATGGCTCGCAGGGTCTGGAACCCGTCCAGTGCGCCCGAAAAGTCTGGAATGTCATATGTAACATCGACCCCGGCACCGGTCAGGTGTCGGATTGCCTTGTCAGCAACCTCCCGAACTTCCCGTGCCATGGGAACGATACCGAGGTCAGGGCTGAACGCCACCCGGGTTGGCTTGTCGGAACCCTCAAGCGCCGTAACGAAAGAACCCGGCGCATCGAACGAAAATGGGTCGTCCGGGTGATGACCGGCCCCTGCATCCAGCATCAGTGCCACATCGGCGACATTCCGGGCCATTGGCCCTTCCACCCAAAGCGTGTCGAAGGCTTGTAGGCGCTTGCCTCTCGGCACGACGCCGGGACCGGGGCGCAAGCCCACCACGCCATTGAACCCGGCGGGTGTGCGCAGGCTGCCACCAAGATCGTTGCCCGTCGCGAGCCACACTTGTCCGCTAGCAAGGGCGGCGCCGGAACCGCCAGAGGATCCACCCGCACTACGGCTCGTGTTCCACGGATTGCGTGTGAGGCCATTCACTGGGTTGAACGTATGACCGCCCGCCCATTCTGGCACATTCGATTTGGCAATGGGAATGGCACCGCGACCTTCCAGCGTGGCGATGGTTGCATCAGAAGTTGCTGGGACATTTTCCGCATAAATGGGAGAGCCATATGTCGTCCGCACGCCGCCCACATCGTTGTAGTCCTTCACGCCAATGGGCAAGCCCGCGAGATGACGCGGATCGTCGCTGGGGCCAATTGTTTTCGCCTGATCGAAGGCACGCTCAAAACAATGGATGGGAAGGGCGTTCACGTCACCGTCTGCGGCTTCAATCCTATAGATGGCAGCCTCAATTGCATCTTTCGGCTCGAGATCGCCTTGTCGCAAGGCATGCACGACTTCGCTCGCGCTCATTTTCCACAATTCGTCCGATGGCATGCGTTTCGACTCCTTAGTTCGTTTATTCCTGTACCGACCCGCTGGCGGCGCAGGGTCTGGGTGCTACATTAATTTGCGCCTTCAATTAGTCACTATGTAAAGGAAAAATCGACATGGGCACTGGCAATGGAAAAGGCGGGCCGCTCACGGGCCTGAAGATTTTGGAACTGGCGGGGATAGGACCGGCGCCGCTGTGCTGCAGCCTCATGAGCGATCTCGGCGCGAACGTCCTGCGCCTCGATCGGAATCAAGACGCCGGATTGGGGATTGGACGCGATCGGCGGACTGACCTGACACGGCGCGGCCGCAAATCGGTCTCTGTCGACCTAAAGCATCCGAAGGGCATCGAAGCTGTCCTCAAACTTGTTGAGGATGCCGATGTTCTTGTCGATCCATTCCGCCCTAACGTCACTGAGAAACTGGGCCTTGGTCCGGATGATTGCTTTGCCCGGAACAAGAAAGTCATCTATGCCCGGATGACTGGCTGGGGCCAGACCGGTCCGCTGGCCCATGCAGCTGGACATGATCTGAATTATTTGTCGTTGACTGGTATCGTTCACGCCGTTGGCTCCAAGGAAAAACCGATCCCACCGTTGAACGTTGTGGCGGATATGGGTGGTGGCGCCATGTCTATGGCGCTTGGTATTCTGGCGGGTGTCTACGAAGCGCGGAATTCAGGCGAGGGGCAAGTCGTCGATATATCGATGACTGAAGGCTCCGCCTATCTGGCTCTCGGTATCTACGGAATGGCTGCGGTCGGTGACTACAGTCACGAGCGCGAAAGTAATTTCCTCGATGGTGGCGCACATTTCTACCGTTGCTACGAGACCAGAGACGCTAAGTTTGTCTCCATCGCTTCCATCGAAGCGAAGTTCTACGCCATCTTGCTGGATAAACTCGGCTTGGCTGGGGACAACTCTTTGCCGCCACAAATGGACGAATCTCAATGGCCCGCCATGGCCAAGAAGTTTGCCGGTCTTTTCAATAAAAAAACTCGTGATGAATGGTGCGAAATCATGGAAGGCACAGATATTTGTTTCGCGCCCGTCCTGACCTTCAACGAAGCGCCGGACCATCCGCACAACAAAGCGCGCGGTACGTTCGTCGATGTGGAGGGTGTACCGCAACCCAACCCCGCACCCCGGTTCAGCCGAACGCCGGGTTCGGTCAAAGGGGGGGCTCCGGACTACGGCGCCAATACGCGGGACGGCCTCATTGAATGGGGTTTCGATGCTGG
>JAPKDN010000751.1 GCA_028822575.1 Alphaproteobacteria bacterium
TTTGTTCACTCTCGCGATAACCGTCGATCTGGCCGACGATGTCTTTGCCCTTAAGGAGAACCTGCTGTGGGTTCGGGTCTTCGAGACCATAGAGAGACTTCGCCCGCTGGAATTATGCCAACGGGCTGGTCGCATAACACCGATAAAAAAAACCCAACCAAAATCAGATCACACCATGTGAGCAGGCCGCACGAACAAATCCGTGGCCGCTTGTTTCATAAATGCAATGCAGTAAAATGGGAGGTCACAAGAGAACGTGGCGATGGTGCCCGGAGGAGTGTCCGCGCCACCAATATTGCTCCTTGGCGGCCATGACCAAATCGAGTTGACCAGGGAAACCATTAAGAAACCCGGCGTTTAGGTCGTGTGGGTGAGTGGTCCGACTAAGGCCAGCTTTCCAATCGAAAAAATTCTCCCGGCCCTCGATCTTCACCAGCCGGGAGATGGCCAAGACGATGACGTGCCACGCGATTGACCTTCGGTTCTGGCAACGGTCTTGTCACTGTATCCACACCTAAAATTTTTAATTATTATTAAGCCGATAAATTATTTGCCTTCAGTGAATTATTAGACCGATAAAAGCGCGCTACCTGGATCGTAAGAACGCCGATAAAGAGCGAGGAATTTTGAGAAATGCCCGATCGTCGATATGTCGGACGTATCTGAATTGTCGCCTTGACCCGCCGTCGGGTCGGGCTGCGCTCCGAACATCGTTCTCAAATGTTTCAAGAGGGGTAATTCACTCAATCACAATTGGTCATTTTTCTCCAATGCGGCCCAGAGCGTCAAAGCTTCCTCCATCCGGTCGGGACGGTCCTTCAGCGCGTTTCGGATGGCGATTCGCGCCAGCTCGTAATCTCGCGGGTCATTGAGCCATCCGATATCATTCAGGGTTTCGCGAAGCAGTCCGCAGGCTACCGCGAATGACACGGGTGGCCCTTCTTCTAGATCGCGGATAACGGGTTCGGAAAAACTGCCACCCGCACGGTAGCGCAGGAGCTCGCAAATATAGGCTACGAGTTTGGGGGCCTCTATTGCCCGGTCAAGGGCTACGAACGCCGCGTAAAAGCTCTCCAAGGGGGATATTTGGCGTAAGGCGGTAGCTGCATACACCATGCCTTCGGCGCTGAGCCAGGGGGCATTGGGGTCATCGGCGAGCAATGAAAGCGCTAGCGTGACGGTATCACTCGATTCTACGAGGGACGCCATGGGGATGAGCATGGCATCGCCTCGATAGCGTCCGACGTTCCAGTCGAGCGCACCGGGGTCCCAGTCTCGGTCCGTTTTCCAGGCTTGCCAGTCGCGATTCTGTGTCTCTTCCAATTCTGGAAGTTCGGCAGAGAAGAGAGAGTCATAACTTCTAGGTTGCTCAACTTGGTTCGTGGTGACGACCGCACGCTGTTGATTTATCTCATCATCGGCAATGTCATAGAATCCCGCTTCCTTGAAGACGTCGTCCTTGCAGCGGGTGACGTAGAGCAGCGCCAACCCATAGTCACCCTCGAAGGGTAGCAGAAAGTCGCGATCAAAATCATGCAGGAACAACGCCGAGGCATGGAGCCCAAGGCTAGCGCATGCATCTCGAATTTGGGGCATTGACGGCAGTGTATAGGACTCGCTAAACAGATCCTGGATGTCTATCGGCTCATCCCATCCGCAACGTATGACCGCGAATAGGCGTTGGGTCTGGCTTCCTTCCGCGAATCGTTCCTTGAGAAAGACCTGGATCGGGACCGGGTGTTCCTTGAACCAATCAATGACATCAATAGTCTCTGCCTTTGGATCGGGGCGGAACGCGACGTATTTGTCCGATATTTTTGTCTCACCTAGCTGAACACTGCTTTCGAAACGGTCAATCTTGCGATGCAAGATGTCAAAATCCTGCGCCACTGCCCGGCTCGCGAATAGGGCATCGAACCAAAGTGGGGTGGATTTTTGCTGTTCTGCTAATAATTTCAAACCCTCGAATTCGGCGCCAAGTTTGGCGTTTAGATGGCGAATCCGGTTGATCGGTCGGGTGGCGCGGTTGGCCAAGCGGTGTAGCATCGATGCCAGGAGGAGGTAGAAAGAACTGCCATCGGGGTTGATCGAGGTCACGTGTCCGTCCCGAACACTGCGTCGTAACGCGCGGAACAGGACGACTTCATAAATGTCTGTCGATGTGCGGATCGCGTTGGGTATCGCCTCGACAAAATGTAGAATTGTATCGGTGCCCTTGAGAACCGTAAAGCGCCCGGCGGCTCGGTGCAGCACCTTCATTGCGTTTCTTTATCTAAAGAGTCTTCCAGGAACGCGAGCTCTGGAAAAATTGGGTACCGCGAGATCACGAGATGATCGAGATAGATCTGATCGTCGCCTAGAT
>JAPKDN010000040.1 GCA_028822575.1 Alphaproteobacteria bacterium
ATTTCGTTCAAGCCGAGTATCTCTCCAAGATCCTATCGGATGACTTCCTCGGCATCGAGGCGCTCGCGCAACAGTTCCAACTCAATGACCATGCCGAACTGCTTCGGGATAATCGCCGTGAACAAGCCGATGCCGTGATGAAATGGCTTCGTATGGAACGGTCCGGGCCTGACTCGTCATAGGCTTCGCGTCTATGTTATGGGATCACGCTCGGACAGGCTGACCGTCCGATCCATGGGAGTTGAATGATGAGTGCACCCACCGTGGCCGGACCGATACCGAACGAACCCAAGGCTGTCGCCGGCAACATGGTCGGAGAAGTCTTCACGGACGCCCTGCCCTCCGAGGATCCGGTGCTTTATGGCCGCGCCGATATCGAACCCAAGGGCGGCTTCGAGGCACGGAGCGCTCAGACCTTTCGGTTAACCTATACCGTCGGTCGGCACGGGATGGACGATACCGGCTCGCTCAGGGTGGTGATCCGCTCGGTCGGTGATTGGGGGCGCTTTCAAACCACGGATGCCAAAGCACCCAACTATGTCACCGCCTCGGCCAGTAATGGCGCCGGGCTCGACGTGGAATACAGGTCCCGCGGCGGTCAGAGGCCACGCAATAAGGCGCTCACCGTCATGGTAACCCGGGGGTGCCTGCGCGAGGGCGATACGGTGACCGTGATCTTCGGCGACACATCCGGCGGCTCTCCGGGAACCTTCGTGCAAACCTTCTGCGAGGCCGGATTCGAGTTCAAGGTTCTGGCGGACGTCTGCGCCACCGGCCACTACGTGCCGATCCAAAGCAGCCCGTCGATCGCGGTCATACCCGGCCCACCGTCGGTATGGCGTGCCGTTCTGCCGACCCTGCGACGTCCGGGCGAGAGTTTCCAACTCGGTATCAAGGCCGAGGATGCTTGGGGCAATCCAACCGATCAAGCCAGCGCCAAACTGCGGATCAAGGCCAGCCTTCCGGTCGCGAACTTGCCGGAGACGGTCGATTACCAGGAAGGCAGCCGGGCGATGACCTTCGAGGGCCTAAGCGTCGACGCGCCGGGCACCCTGACCATCACGGTCCAGGACGACGCGGGCAAGATCCTCGCGACCGCCACCCCCCTGATCATCCGAGAGGGCGCCATGGGCGGTTATTGGGCCGACCTGCATGGCCAAAGCGGCGAGTCGATCGGTATCGGCGCCAGCCGCGACTATTTCAACTTCGCCCGCGACATGTCCTTCCTGGACGCCGCCAGCCATCAGGCCAATGACTTCCAGGTCAACAACACGTTCTGGGCCTATATCAACGAGCTGACGGCGGAGTTCCACGAGGACAACCGCTTTGTCACCTTCCCCGGCTATGAGTGGTCCGGCAACACGGCCGTCGGCGGTGACCGCAACGTGTTCTTCCGCGAGGAAGGGCGGCAGATCCGCCGCTCCAGTCACGCGCTGCTGCCGGATCGCTCGGACATTCACACCGACGCGCCGAACGCTGGCAAGCTGTTCGAGGTGCTGGCGGACGAGGATGTGGTGATCTTCGCCCATGTCGGTGGCCGTTATGCCGATATTGGTTTTGCCCATGATGGTCGGCTGGAACGCTCGATGGAGCTGCATTCCGCCTGGGGCAGTTTCGAGTGGCTGATCGAGGATTGCTTCGATCTCGGCCACCGGGTCGGCGTGGTCTGTAACAGCGACGGCCATAAAGGCCGCCCCGGCGCCAGCTATCCCGGCGCCTCGCAATTCGGCGCCTATGGCGGCCTTACCTGTTATCTCGCGAATGAACTGACCCGCGACGGCATTTTCGACGCCCTGCGCCGCCGCCATCATTACGGCACCACCGGTAACCGGTTGCATCTGGAAGTCCATGCCGAATTCGCCGGCGGCGCGGATCTGTTCGACAATGATCCGGCCCTGTTCGACGCGAATTCCACCCGGGTTTCCGAGGTGATGATGGGAGATATCGCCCGCACAACGGATAAAGCCGTCACATTGAGGGTCGACGCCCGTTCCGGCAGTCCCATTGAACGCATCGAAATCCGCAACGGCAAGGAGCTTCTCCAGACCGTGCGCGGCTATTCCGAGAGTGATCTGGGTGCCCGTGTCCGGGTACTGTGGAGCGGCGCGGAATACCGAGGCCGGGGCCGCGAGACCAATTGGGTCGGCGAGGCCCGCTTTCCTGGCACCAAGATTACCGGCATCTCCAAAATCAACGCCTGGAACCACGAGCGTCGGCTGGAGCAAACCGGTGACGACACGGTCGCCTTCGACGCCATCACCACCGGAAACTTCGGCGGCTTCGACGTTTGGCTAGACGAGACCGCGACGGCGCGACTGGAAGTCGAAAGCAACCTGGTGAACGAGACGGTCCCACTGGCCGACATCGGCCTGGAAGACACGATCTTCGACGCCGGCGCGCTAAAACGCCGGATCAGGGCGTACCGGTTGCCAAAGGCGCTGGAGAGCCGGGAGATATCGGTATCGGCGCCGGTGGAGTTGAAACCCGACGCCGACAACCCGCTCTGGGTCTGCGTGACGACCGAGGATGGGTTTCAGGCGTGGAGCAGCCCGATTTATGTAATTGGGTAAGTTTGGCTCCTTCCACACCCGCCTCCCCGTCGAACGACGGGGAGGCGGGTTGAGGGAAACGCCCCTCACCCCTTCCCGTCATCCGAGCTCGGCGGCATGTCCAGCGTCGGGTTCCGATCAAAAAACCCATTCGCCATTAACGAGAACCCGCACTTAACCGACGGCTGAACCGGGAAATCCTCCAGCCTTGGCAGATGCAGGATCCCAAAGCTGTGCCACAGCACCAGGTCCTTGTTCTCGATATCCCGGTCTTTCTCGGTCCAGACCATGATGCCGTCATCGCCATTGCTCTGGTTGACGTATTCCCCGGCGGGATAACGCTCGGTTGCGTCATAGGCCGTCCCCCAGACATGGTGATCCAGGAACGCGGCGCGCTTGGCCAGCATGGTCTCGGCGTGGTGGAAGGTCCGCACCATGCTCGGCGCCATCAGTTTATAGCCAGTCGGCTTGCCCATCTTATTCAGACGGTTCGGATTGATGATCTTCCAGGACCGCTCGGTATCGACATTGCGAGAGCGTCGGGCCGCCTTCTCGCTCGCCAGGACCGTCTCCTCGGCCCGGAAAGCGTTACCCATGGGGTTGCCCTCGTCCATCGGCGGCTGGACGACATTAACCTCGACCAGGGAGTTGTCGTCACCATCAACGGCGGTGTCGAGGCGGGCACAGAAGATGTGCATGTGGTTGTGGGCGACCACGCCATCCGCGACCTCGGTGCCGTAACGGTCGCCGGAGACATCATTCTTGCCGGCGGAATACATGATCCCCGTGAGCTTGACCTCCAGCTCAATCGTCCCGTCGAGATAGAGATTCCAATAGAAACCATATTCATAGTTGCCAACCGTCGCGATCGACGAGATCACCAAACGGCGGGAGCGGCGGACCTGAACTTCCTGGGTCACCATATCCGTGTGCTTCCACAGCAAGCCGTCGTCTTCCTCGTGCATGCAGATGGCATTCTCGATGACCACGGGTTCTCCAGCGGTGTCGTTCACCACGCCGTCGAAATAGTGGATATGGCCCTTGCAGTCGCAGCCCAGCTTCAAGGCGTTCGCAACCCGGCCGATCCCATACTCGCCAACATCGAAGGCGTTCTTGCGGTAATGGGCGAAGCTGGGGTCGCCATAAGGGACCACCATCTCGGCGATCGAGGCGCGATACAGGACCGGGCGGCTCTCCTCGGCGTTGTTGATCCGGACGTCGTTCAGTATCAGGCCTTCGCGGGCGTTGAACTCGACATGGAACTGCCAATTGAGCCAATTTACCCGATGGCCATCGACACTAAAGCTCGGCCCATCGGGCTGGCGGATATCGATCGATTTCAGATCATCGCGCCTAAGCGTGCCGATCTCCTCGAAACGCGGGTCGTAGTTATGCTCTGTCCTCGGCACGTCATACATCGCACGATCGAGCACCTTGACCACCTCGCCCGTGCTGAGGTCATAGATCACGTTCAGCCCTTCGACCGGATGGGCGTAGGCATTGTCGAACTCGCTGTTTCTAAGGAAGATCCAGCAATGGACGATGCGATGGTCTTTCTCGTTCTCAAACCCGAAATTTCCAGCGGAGAACGGATCAACCTGGACATGAGTCAGATCGGTGATCCCGCGCCGCGCCATGGCCGCGATGAAATCAGGGTTGGCCTTCACGTCATCACCGCAGGCGATGATCTCATCCATCATAACAGCCGTCTTCGCGCCCGGGGCCTGGCGGTGCGTGAGCAAGGTGTCGGTCAATAGATCGACCTCGCACTCATAGACCGCGCCATTGCCCGTATCATAGGCGCAAATATAGGCCTGACGCGGGATCGGAGCACCCGGCGTCCAGCCCCGCACGAAAGCCTTGCTGGGATAATGCAGCTCCACGGTTTCAAACCGAAATTTGTCGTTGTGGAGCGCCGAGTTCTTGATCACGGCGACGGCGCGTCGGATCTCATCCGGGCCGAGCGGGTCAAGAGGATGGCCAATGGTCGATATGGTTTTGCTCATGACATTCATGGCGCGGCTCCCCGGTCGCGTTGATCTCGGCCCCCACCCTAGCACGAAAAGCATGCGGCAAATCATGGGTTCGATTGGCGCTGATCACCAATCTGTCATAAACTTGGCTCCAGCAGACGCTTTCGGGACCGCGAGCGGATCCCGGACTGATGGATGGGGGCTGGAACCATGGCTGATGTAACCGCAGAAAAGCAAACCGCGAGTGACGCGCCGGGCGAAAATTATTCGCCGGCGGTTCCCATCGGCCAGCCACCGGTCTTCGTCTGGCCGCCGCGCCCCATCGCTTTCGTGAAATATCTGTTCGGCTACCCCGGCTATTTCCTGCCACGCAATCTCGGCTTCATGGCGATGGCGGTGTTGACCTGGGTGTATCTGACGCCGGAAATGGCGACGATGAAGACTTTCCAGCTCGATTGGATGGCCTGGATCGTGGTCCGCAATGTCGCCATGACCTTCATGATCTTCGGCGGTTGGCATTATTGGTTCTATATCCGAAAATCACAGGGCACCGCCTATAAACACAACAAACATTGGCCCGATACCAAGCATCGACGCTTCCTCTTCGGCGATCAGGTCAAAGACAACATGTTCTGGAGCGTGGTTAGCGGTGTCGGCGTCTGGAGCGCTTATGAAATCGTCACTCTCTGGGCTTTCGCCAACGAGGTGATTCCGTACCTGAACTGGGAGACCAGTCCGGTTTGGTTCGCGGTGCTCTTCCTGATTGTCCCGTTGATCCGGGATGCGCATTTCTATTTCGTGCACCGTCTGTTGCACGTGTCGTTCCTGTATAAGCACGCCCATTATCTGCACCACAAAAACGTCAACATCGGCCCCTGGTCCGGTCTGTCGATGCACCCGGTGGAGCATGTCCTGTATTTCAGTGGGATCCTGATGCACTGGGTCGTGCTTTCCCACCCATTGCACGCGATCTTGCATATCCAGGCGACGGGCCTCACGCCGGCGCTGGGTCATGTCGGCTTCGACAAATTCCTGTTGGGCGGCAAGCACGAGCTAACCCTTGGACAGCGCTATTTCCACTACCTCCACCACAAGTATTTTGAATGCAATTACGGCGGCGACGGCACCGTGCCATTGGATAAGTGGTTCGGCTCTCTGCACGACGGCACCAAGGAAGGCCACGCGCTGATGAAGGAGCGCCGCAGGGCCGCGCATGGCCGGGGGTGAGAAAGCCTGTCGTCGTCCCCATCCCCAGGCTGATAGCTCGCCCGACACCCCGCTAAGTCCTGGACAGAGCCTCCAGCGCCGTTAACGTGCTCTCGAGCTGACGACGAGACGCTACTGACGCGACAAAACACGGGTGACAAGCCGATGAACGACGCCTCGAACGGTACGACCTGGGACGCCGACAAGGCCGCCCGGACCTGGTTGAACGATTTCGATGCCGCCATGCGCGCGGGAGATATCGATGCCGCGACGGCACTGTTCGCGGGCGACGGGATGTGGCGCGACCTACTGGCCTTCAGCTGGCATATCGAGACCATGACAGGCGCGGCGGAGATCGGCGAGAGCCTGCGCCGAGCCCAACCCAGCATCCAGGCATCCAATTTTAAAATCGCCGAAGACCGCACCCCGCCCCGGGTCGTCTCGCGAGCGGGCCGCGAGGTCGTGGAAGCAATATTCTCTTTCGAGACCAAGACTGGGCTGGCGAGCGGTGTTCTGCGTTTGGTGCCCGCCTCCGACACGTTGAAGGGCATGCGTGCCTGGGTCCTGATGACATCGCTGGATGCGTTGAAGGAGCACCCGGAACGGAACGGCCCCCACCGTCCCGGCGGTCAGGCCTATTCGCGCGAGTTCGGCGGCAAGAATTGGCTGGACCACCGGCTGGATGATCAGGAGTACCGCGAACGCGACCCGGCGGTCCTGGTCATCGGCGGCGGCCAATCCGGTCTCGGTATCGCCGCCTGCCTTGGCCAGCATGGTATCGACACTCTGGTCATCGACCGGCACGAGCGGGTTGGCGACGCCTGGCGCAAGCGCTACCACTCGCTCACCTTGCATAACGAGGTTTATATCAACCACCTGCCCTATATGAAGTTTCCGGAGAACTACCCGGTCTTCATCCCCAAGGACAAGATCGCCAATTGGTTTGAGTTCTATGCCGATGCCATGGAGCTCAACATTTGGACAGGAACCGAGATCACCCACGGCACCCGCGACGAGACCACGGGGAACTGGGAGATCTCCTTGCGCCGTCAGGATGGCACCACGCGCACCATGCGGCCTCGCCACGTGGTTTTCGCAACCGGCGTCAGCGCGATCCCAATCCGTCCCGACCTGCCAGGCCTCGACGATTTCGCCGGCACTGTCATGCATTCCAGCCAATACGCCAATGGTCACGCCTGGAAAGGCAAGAAAGCCGTGGTCATGGGCACCGGCAACAGCGGCCACGATGTCGCCCAGGACATGCATGCAAGCGGCGCCCAGGTCTCGATGGTCCAGCGCAACTCAACCCTTATCGTCAGCCTGTCCCAGGCCCAGACCGTCTACACCATGTATACCGAGGGCCCGCCGCTGGAGGATTGTGACCTGCTGGCGACCGCCTCGCCCTATCCAGTCCTGGTCAAGGGCTATCAGATCGCGGCGGCGGCGATGCAAAAGGCGGACAAGGCGTTGCTGGACGGCCTCGCGGCGCGCGGTTTCGTTCTGGATAACGGCGCGCCGGACGATACCGGTTATCAGATGAAGTACCTGCGGCGCGGCGGCGGATACTATTTCAACGTCGGTGCGTCGGATCTGATTGTCAGCGGCGATATCGGCCTGGTTCAGAACAAGGATATCGACACGTTCGTACCCGAAGGTGTCAAACTCAAGGATGGGAGCGTCGTCGAGGCGGACGTGTTGGTCACCGCCACCGGTTACAAGAACCAGCAGGAAGTTGTTCGGCTTTACCTCGGTGACGAGGTCGCGGATCGGATCGGCCAAATCTGGGGCTTCGACGAAGGTGGTGAGCAGCGCAACATGTGGCGTCGCACCGAACAACCCGGCCTTTGGTTCACCGCCGGCGGCCTGCCGCATGTCCGGATCTATTCGAAATATCTGGCGCTGCAGATCAAGGCGGTCGAGGAAGGGCTTATCGGGATGGAGCATCCCAAGGGCTCTGAAGCCGCACCGAAAGTCATCGAGGCGGCACCCGCGTCAAACCTCGAGACCGTCTAAAGCACGCATCTCGCTGGCTACTTGTCCGGCACCGACGATAGACCATCCCTCGCGACGCTAAACGTCGAGTCGTATCAAACCGATTGCCATGAATGGGAATTGCGGCATGGGCACACCAAACGAACGCGTCATTGCTTGCGGCGCCGGTTTCGCGGGCGACCGTACCGAGCCCGCCGTCGCGCTGGCGGCCTCCGGCTTTGTCGACGCGGTCGGGCTGGAGTGCCTGGCGGAGCGTACACTCGTGCCGGGACTGCGCGCCCGCCGCGACAATCCAGAGGCCGGCGCCGATCCCAGGCTCGATCGACGCCTGAGGTCCCTGCTTCCCGTCGCCAAGGCCAATGACTGCCGGATCATCTCCAATCTCGGCGCCGCCAATCCCAGCTCCGCGGGCCGCCAGATCGCCCGGCTGGCCAGCGAGATCGGGTGTTCCGGGATGCGTGTCGCGGCGGTGATCGGCGATGACGTAATGGCGCTGACCGAGCATATCGATTGGGACGAGGCCTTCACCGGCAGCCTGTTGGGCGCGCATGCCTATCTCGGCGCCGATGCCCTCAGGGACGCGGTGTTCGACGGCGCCGATGTTATCGTCACCGGGCGCGCCGCCGATTCCGCTCTGTTCTCCGCCGAGGCGTTGCCGATCCTGGAAGATAATCTGGACGCGCTGGCCGGCGCGACGACGATCGGTCACTTGCTTGAATGCTCGGGCCAGGTCACGGGCGGCAATTTCGAGATGCCTGACGGGTCCAGCCTTAGCGCTCGCGATTTCGCCGATCTCGGGTTTCCCTTGGCCCATGTATATCCCGATGGAACCGCCAAGATTACCCTCCTTGATGGCGCGCCGGGACGGATTGACCCCCTCGTCTGCACCTTACAGCTGCTCTATGAGGTGCATGATCCCAGCGCCTATATCACCCCCGACGCGATCCTTGATTTCACCGGCATCTCGTTCGAGCAAGTTGGCCCCAACCGGGTACGCGTTAGCGGCGCCAAGGCCCGGGGAAAGCCAACGCGCCTAAAGGTCTCCGGCTTTGTCGATCAACCCGGCTTCGTCGCCGATATCGAGATCGGATACGCCGGCACCCACGCGATGCAGCGCGGCCGCGTCGCCGCCGAGGCGCTGCGGATGCGGCTGGACGATATTCCTGAAGCCGATATGCGGATTGATCTTGTCGGCGTCGACTCAACCCTGGGTGCCGCCTCGCTTCCCGCCGCCAATCGGATGCCCGAGGTCCGGGTCCATATCTCGGCGCGCTGTGATGATGCCCAGATGGTGCAGATCGTCGAGGACGAGGTATATTCCCTCACCCTTTCCGGCCCGGCGGGTGGCGGCAGTGTCCGCAGCGAGCGGCGCCCCAGCATGGCCGTGGTCGACGGGTTTATTGACCGAGAGCTGGTCAAGACCGAAATCGTTTGGGAGACCGCGTCATGAGGGTCGGAGAGATTTCCGTCGGACGCTCCGGCGACAAGGGTGCCAAGCTTGATCTCACACTGGTCGCGCTGGATGACGAAAAATATCAATGGCTCGAGGCCAAGCTGAGCCAGGATGTCGCACAGGAGGCGATCTCCAAGGTCATGCCCGGTGTTTTGACACGCTATCCGGTACCAGGCTTGAGAGCGCTTAAGTTCGTGATCGACGACGCCCTGCCCGGCGGTGTCTACGCGACCCTTCACGCGGGGCTGCACTGGCAGAAAGCGGCGATTTGGGTACTGCTGGATCTGGAGTTGGACTAGTCTGAAATCGGGAGATCATCATGGAAGTACGCCCTTACGAAGCCGCCGAGATCGCGGGCCGGGAAAGCGTCATGGAAGGCGCCGACATGCGGGTCACCGTTCTGACCTTGGACGCGGGCCAGTGCATTCCCTGGCATTATCACAGCGAAATCATCGACTCCTTTGTGTGCCTCGAGGGGCCCATGGTGGTTGAAACCCGCGCGCCTCGGGCAGAGTATGTTCTTGGCCCCGGCGAACGCTGCGAGGTACCGCCCATGGTCGCGCATTATGTTCATGGTCTTGATGACGGCCCGTTCAAATTTCTGATCATCCAAGGCGTTGGTGTTTACGACAATATCGCGGTCGGCGGCGGAAAGGCCTCGCCAGCGTAGATATCTTGTTTACTGGAGACACTATCGATGAAATTTGGCCTGCATTTTGGTTCTCGTGGCACCGCGGGCGAGCCCGACTCATTGAAAGCCATCGCCCGATCCGCCGAAGCCCTTGGCTATGAACATTTCGGCATGAGCGACCATGTCGTCGTCGCGACAAACGTCGATAGCGCCTATCCCTATTCCGAGACTGGCAAGTTCTTCGCCCAGGATACCGGTGTCTCGCTGGAGACGATCACGGCGCTGAGCTTCGTCGCCTCGGCGACCGATCGGATCCGGTTATTGACGTCGGTCCTAGTGCTTCCCCATCGCCAACCCGTGCTCGCCGCGAAGATGCTCGCGACCTTGGACGTGCTCTCGAAGGGTCGGTTGACGGCTGGCGTGGGCATCGGTTGGATGGCCGAAGAGATCGCCCTGCTCGGCGGCCCCGCCTTCCGGGACAGGGCACCCGCGTCCGAAGAGTATATCGAGGCGTTTCGCGAAATGTGGACATCCGAAGCGCCCGCCAAACGCGGTAAGCATGTCGATTTCGACAATATGTTATTCGCGCCTAAATCCGCGCAAACCCCGCATCCTCCGATCTGGGTTGGCGGCGAGGTTGACGGCGCGTTACGGCGGGCCGGCCGCCTTGGCGACGGCTGGTACCCAGTCGCCGCCAATCCTCGCATCCCGCTCGACACGCCGGCGCTCTACGCCGCGTCTCTTGATCGGGTTCGGAGCGAGGCCGAAAAGGCTGGCCGTGACCCGGGTTCCATCGACGCCGCGATCCTGGCGATCAAGTCCCGCATCGGCCCCGAACAAGAAGGTCGTGAGGATGCTCGCATGGCCTTTACCGGAAGTCCCCAAGCGATCGTCGACGATATCGGTGCCTTCCAGGATGTCGGGCTCCAGCATTTCCTGATCGGCGGCGATGGCAGCGATTTGCCCGGCACGGTCGAAAGACTGGAGGAGTTTTCGAGCGAGGTCATGTCGAAATTCTTGTAAGCCGCTTCGACCTAAGGTTTTCGCGACCGAAGCCAGGCCTCTATCAACAGTGTCACCCCGGCCATCGCATCCCATCCGGAAGTGTGACCAATGGCGTCTATACCAGCCAAAACATCTCGGCTAGCTCGCCGGCCTTGGATTATGCCGTCCAAGGCCCGGTGGATTCCGTCGCTCGCCAACCCCTGGGATGCCGCCATCAAATGCGCCACGGCGATCCGATTATCGGCCGCGGTCGCAACCGGACAGGCGGTGCTCCAAAGATGTCGGCAAACTTCCGCCTCGACCAGCGTCCGCGCGGCGACCATTACCCCGCCGATCAAGTCGTCGCCCGAGGGCGTCAACCCTGGTCCCAGGCCAAGCAATGTGGCCAAGATATTGGACGCGGGTGGGGCCGCATGATCCGGGTTCGCGATCGACGAGGTGATCCAGGCATCGAGGGCCTTGATGGGAAGCCGAGCGCGCGCGCGCACCCCCGCCCCGTCCCCAGCCATCTCAATCCCCCGGATAAAACCGCCAAGCCCCACGTCCGGAATATGCCCTTCGCAGGCCTTTCGAAATGCCCTCAAGCCTTGTTCGAGCGATTCCGTGGTCCAAGCCTCGGCCGACGCGATGGGAGTCCACGTCGAGGCACCGGCCAGATCGAAGCGAAACCGCTCGCCGACAAGAAGGCTTCTTTTCGTCACATGGGCACGTGCGCCGACCTGGACACCGCTGGCCGCCCAGGATGTAGTCGATAGCGCGTTGGTGATCAGATTCAACGGACCGATTGGCAAGCCATCGGCGCAGACGCAAACCAACCCATCCGCGACACCGACATAGAAACTGCTGTCGAAGACGGCGACGACCCGCGACGCGGCGCCATTTAGCATCAATCTCGACGCGATCGGTCCGATCTCCGTAACCTTGAGATCAAAACGATCGGTACCGACATTGATCGAAGTTTCGGACACCCGCCCGGCCCTAGACCTTACGACTAGCCCTGATCGCCGCCAGCGCCCAGGTCGCCGCGTCGGCGTTGGTCGGGGCAACATGGATCCCGGCCGCCATCAACTTGCCGACCTGATCAGAGCGGACCTGCGGATCAGCCTCGGTCCCGGTCACGGACGCTATAACAGCCGGTCCGTCACCCCGGCGCCCGGTGGAGACGTGCGCCGCCAAGTGGCCCGCGGGATCTGAATGCGCGCCGAGACCAATAACCACATCCACCAGGATTACCCCAACAGCTGTATCGTCCAACGCGTCCTGGACGGGGCCGTCGCGCACCGCCGGGTCAATCATCGGGTGCGGCCTACCCTTGGTGTAAACATCATCGCCGAGATCCAAGAGCCGATGCCCGGTACTATCGCCATTCACGGCCAGAGCCCCGGGGATCGCGGCATTCGACGCCACGGGTTCTCCGGCCCGCAGGAAGATTGACTGTGCCTCGGCGCAGAGCGTGCCGCCGGAAAATAACCCCCGGATTACCCTCCGCTCCTCGCCGATCATAATATCAGGCGCGGTGGGTGAAATTTCCTCACCAAGCCCCATGGCGACGGCGGCGGCGTCCTTCAAGGAATGAACTTGGGTAAGGTTTGACGGCATCATCTGGTCGGCGGCACCGATGAAGCAAATGATGACCGGCTTGCCGATACTGGCTGCCCGCTCAAGCACCCGCGCCATCACCGCGTGG
>JAPKDN010000041.1 GCA_028822575.1 Alphaproteobacteria bacterium
TTACGAACCTTGAGCGTCAAGATATCCTTGGAGGTGCCGGCGAATTTAGGTGCTCGCGGCGCCGTCTGCTGCAAGACTCTTTGCTATCGGCTATGGAAGGCTATTGGGCTGAAATCACGCCGGTACAAAGGCCGCGGTAACGATACGGGTTCAGAGTAAGAATGCTCTGTAAACCAGTTTTCATTTTTAGGCCAATGACTGTAACCAAGTGTCTCAAGAAAGGATTGAAAGCGCTCGGGGTCGGGTTTTGGCACCTGCGCGCCACACAGGACTGGCAGAGCGTGTCGTTTACTAATGTGACTAGATTTCCGCCCAGGTCGCTGGTAAAAATTTTTTTCTCCTCGCACACTAATCAAAAACGATAGGCCGTGATTTCCTTGATCTTGGCGGCATCAAACCAAAACCCGGTCTTGCTATGTTTGAGGGCAGACCCACGTTCGCCGTTGCTAACGATGAACGGTACCTTGGGAACACTGAGACGTTTCACGCCGACATAGTGTTCTATGCGCGTTCTTGTCGACTCCAGCGACAGGTTGGCCTGATACTCAACGCGCGCTGGCACGAAGATTTGCAGATCGACGTAGTTCTGATGAAAGACCTCTTGGTTCTGATCCGTCGGCTTCCGGCAAACATTATGGAATAGCTATTTGATCAGCTCGGCCATTTTCAGCTCCTTCGCGAGCGTCTCGCTCGTGAAGAACATGGTTGTAGAAGGCGCGTAGGCGCTCGCGGTGCGCTTGGTGCCGTCAACGACACTCATCTCATCGAAGAGGTCACCCTTCGCGACATAAGCGAGCGAAAGCCCAGAATTGTTTAGCCCGTCGGTAACAATCTTCGCCCGGCCTTTTGAATCACATAGAATTCGTCGTGTTCCGCCCCTCCTGGAAAATCATGTCGCCGGTTACGAAGTGTCTTGTCTCGTATTCGATCAACATCACCGCGCATCATCCCTGGATTGACGGTCGCGGAGCTAGCAGACCAAGATTAGCAGCCGGGTCCCACGTTTTAAAAGTTAAGAAAAATACTGCGGCGGACCCCTGTTCACCTGACCTCGCGAGAGCGGCTATAATGGCTCGACTAGTCCAATGCCTGTCGTGGCACTGAAGGAGCTATTTATGAGCGATACCAAGTCCCGCGACGCCATCGCGCGCCTGGCTAAATCCATGTTCGAACGCGGCCTGACCTTCGGCAGTTCCGGTAATATCAGCGTGCGGGTCGATGACGGCTGGCTGATGACGCCGACGGGTTCGACCATGGGAGATCTGGATCCCGCGCGGATCGCCAAGCTCGATGAGGGCGGCGCGCTGGTCTCCGGCGACAAGCCGACCAAGGAGAGTTTCCTGCATATTGCCATGTACGAGGAGCGCCCGGCGACCGGGGCGGTGGTGCATCTGCATTCCACCCATTCCGTCGCGGTCAGTTGCCTCGCTGATATAGACCCGACCAACGTGTTGCCGCCGATCACCGCTTATTACGTCATGAAGATTGGCGCCCTGCCGTTGATCCCGTATTTCCCACCGGGAGATCTTGATCTCGCCAAGGCCGTGCGTGAGATGGCAGGCAAACATCATGCGGTCCTGCTGGCCAATCACGGTCCGGTGGTCGCCGGTAAATCGCTGGAGGACGCGGTGTACGCCACCGAGGAGCTTGAGGAGACCGCGCGGCTTTTCCTGATGCTGAAGGATTTCAAAACCCGGTATCTTAGCGATTCACAGGTCGCCGCGTTGAAGGGCGAGTTCCCAAGTTAAGGGGGACCCGTTTGACCCATATGCGCCGTCTCGCGGCGCCGATCCGCCGCCCCTTCTGGCCAACCGGGTTTTGTCCAGGCCGCTGTTCGATGCTAGGTTTTCGTCACGCATTTCGGAATATTCATAGAGTGCGCGCTCTGCGACGGGGGGTGCCGAGGCGGGCGCTTTTCGCGAAGGCTTGGCGCTCGTGGACGCCACCGAGGCTTGGGGTCTCGGTAGTGCTTGGTTGGCGGAGTTCCATTTTTCCCTGGAGCGCTCGGTACTTTCTTCGCCGATCGCGGTCGCAACCGCGATGGCGGCGTGGGCGAAACGGATACGTATCGGCCTTGCGGTCTATGTTTTGCCTTTGAACAACCCGCTTCGGATCGCCGAAGAAGGCGCGACTGTGGATCAATTAAGTGGCGGGCGCCGGGACTTTGGAAACGAACGCAGCGGTTTCGTGCCCACCAACAATGCCTTCAATATCGATTGCGCCGAAAGCCAGGGATGTTTCGAGGAAAGTCCAGACATTCTAAGAATTATCTGGCTGGGCGCAAAATTCTCTCACGACGGAAAGTTTTACAAGGTCACCGACGTGCTCCTGGTCCCGCGACCCACCTCGTCGATGCGGATGGCAGTATCGACGCCTGGCATCTTCAAGGCCGACGCGGAGCAAGGTTTCCCGCTTTTCGTCGTCCTGCGCGGCGATGGGCTTGGGGCGCTGGCCAAGAATATCGAGATGTAACTCGAGACCTGGCGGGCTTGCGGTTATGATGGCTCTGGTAGAGTGTTCCGCCGGATCCCGGTTTATGTCGCCGATACCCAGGCCGCGGCCCCGAAGGGCGGCAACGCGGTCCGCGCCGACATGGCGGCCAAGTTATCAGCACTCTCCTATGACGATATTCTGGATGAGCGGGTAGCGTTCGGGAGCGCCGCTCAACTTATCGAACAGATCTCCGACTGGCGTGATGTCCTGAGCATCGATGGGGTCACGGCCGAGTTGAATGCCGGCAACGGGTTGAGCGAGGCCCAGGTGAAGAACAGCCTGCGCATCCTCACGAGCGATGTCATGCCGGCGTTCAAATAGGTCAAGGCCGCGTCCAATCCGTGGCCGCCCAATTCAGCCCGCCGTCCACCCTCCATCGACCGGTAGTGCGACGCCGGTGATGAATTCCGCCTCATTGGACAGGAAGAACATGACCCCGGCGGCGATATCCCGCGGCTGACCTAGCCGGCCGAGCGGGATGCCGGCTTCCATCGCCGCGATGCGACTGCCGTCATCATCCTCGAACATGCCGGTCAGCATTGGCGTCATCGAGGCTACCGGTAGGACGGTGTTGACCCGTATCTTTTGTCTGGCGAGCTCCAGTGCGCTCGATTTGGTGAATGCGATCGCCGCCGCCTTGCTGGTGGCATAGACCGTGTTTCCGGCCCGGGGCCGAACGCCCGAGGTTGAAGAGATATTGACGATCGCCCCGCCGCCGCGCTTATCCAGTTCCGGCACGCCGTATTTGGTGAAATGGAAGATCGATTTCACATTGGCGTCGAACACCCTGTCATAAAGATCCTCATCCATGTTGACCACGCGCACCGGCGGATAGGATAGGCCCGCGTTATTGACGATGATATCAAGACCGCCAAAGGCCTTCACCGTGTCGGCGATCACTTGCTGAACTGGGCCGGCCTTGCCAATATTGGCTTCCAGCGCGATCGCTGCATCGCCAATCTCGTTCGCGGTGCGTCGGGCGGTGTCGGCGTTGATATCGACCACCGCGACCTTGGCGCCCTTGGCCGCGAGTTGTTTGGAAATTTCGGTCCCGAAACCGCCGCCGCCGCCGGTGACGATGGCGACTTTTCCCTCATGACTCATGCCACATCTCCTTTCATGCACGCGATTGGCCGCGTCCGTTACCGTGACTATACGCGCTCCAATCTTTGGAGCGCATCGGGAGAGTGATGATGGATTTCGATCCTTTCAGCCCCGTCGGTTGTCATCGCCCGAGGCTGTGGGGTCACCACCCACGGCGGCGGCTTCCTTGGTCGCCATCATCGCCTTCAACTCATCCGGACTGAGGCGCACGATATCCTTATTTTGATGGCTGAAGATGTTGTAGGCCCCGGTGTCGATGTCTTCCAGAACCAGGCGACGGCTCATTACATCGGCTTTCCAGGCATCCTGCTCCGGTTGACGTTCATGAAATTCGGGCATCACCTCGGCGGCGAACAGCTTCAGGCTGTCACAGATATCCTGGTGGCTGGTCTTGCCTGCCTGGTTCAACAGAATGATCTGGTCGACATGGGCTTCCTCGAACATCCGCAGTCGCTTGCGAATGGTCTCAGGGGAGCCGATCAGGCCGCTTTGCAGCGCCTTTGCCTCCTGCTCGCTGCCTTTCCAATCCTGATAGGCCTTCCAAAGGTCACCGGAGCCGGGTGCCTTGATCCCCTCGCGGCCATAATAGCCGAGCGCGAAAACAAAAAAGGTCCAGCCCGAGGCCTTATCGCGCGCCTCCTCGTCGGTCTCGGCGCACATGAAGCCGTTGACCATGGCGATGTTCGGGTTGTCCGGGTACTCGCAGAGCCGGCCTGGTTCGTTCAGCAGCGCGTTGTAGTATTTGTGGACCCAGGCCCGTGCCGCTTCGGGGTTGACGAACGTGAAGCCTAGCGCGCCCATGCCCCATTCGCCGGCCTTGGCGATGGTCTGAATGTTAGAGCAGGCGACCCAGAGTGGCGGATGTGGTTTCTGATACGGTTTGGGAACCACATTGCGGGCCGGGAAGTCATGGAATTCACCATGAAACTCCCAATTGGTCTTGGTGAACATCGGGATAATCGCCTTGACTGATTCCTCCCAGCGATCACGCTTGGTGCGGACCCGGGTGCCGAAAGGATGCAGCTCGGCCGGTCCGGCGCCTTCGCCCATGCCAAGTTCGACACGGCCGTCGGAGAGCAGGTCCAGGGTCGCGACCTTTTCTGCCACCCGGTGCGGTTGGTTGGTGGTGGTTTGAATCACTCCATGGCCAAGCCGGATGTTCTTGGTTCGTTGACTCGCCGCGCCGAGGAAGACTTCCGGCGAAGCACAGTGCGAGTATTCCTCGAGAAAATGATGCTCCACCGCCCAGGCATAGTCGTAGCCCAGTTTGTCCGCCAACTCGATCTGGGTGACCGCGTTCTTGAGCAATGTGCGCTCGCTCTCCTCGGTCCAGGGGCGAGGCAGTTGTAGCTCATAAAAGATGCCGAACTTCATGATGGTGTCCTCTCAAGGCGGTCGTGCTGGCTATGGTAATCATGACTTTAGGTCGGTTGGCGCAATTCTCATACCGCACGGGCGATTTCGGTGGTGGAAATCAGCCCTGCTAATCGCGCGCATTCGCAAGAAACTGGAGGGCGTTTAATTCTGCGACCCATCAGCTTTCGGTGGGCGCGTGGGATCATTCCTGATCGGGTCAAGGCACGCTTAAATGGCGCCGTGCCGCGTCCGGGCTTTCGGCTAATTTCGCGCGGCGAAGCGCTTCCTTGCGATCCGGTGAAAACGGTCTGGCCTGATCAGAGCGCGAGACCAAGATCACGCTTCATACATGGGAGGCGGCGGCCAGTTCGCGTTTCATGAAACCGGTGCTCCTGGTCAAGGTCGACGACCAGGAAATTATCGGCGCGACTTGGAAGATCTACCGCCATACCCTGAACCTTGATCCCAAGTTCGGCGCAATTGATCTCTGCGTTGGCGGTTTCGACTATATTATGTTGTCTGCTGTCATTGGCGCGATGATGCCGCGAAGGCCCCACGGGGTGCAGGCGGGGAAGCTCAGGCGTTCTTGTTCATAGCGACGGTTCGCTATAAAATCTCATGTAATATCACGCCATGTCTCGGGCTTGGCCTCACCTTGACCGGGTAGGGGAATTTCGCCCGGCTTGGGAAGCCGTTCTTCGTTTGGGTCGACGGATTCCGGCGCGGCGTATTGTGCGAACCAGGTCGCCAGAAGGAACGAGGCGAAACCCATCATTAAGATGATCTTGAGCCCGTTCACTGACCAGGATACCCAGAGCAGGAGTGGCGTCAGCAGCGCGACGATGCCGCAGCACGCCATGCCAACCTCGGCGCGTTCCTTGGTCAGGTGGTGGCGAAAGAACGCCTTCACGAAGTTAATCATCGTGGCCTCGATTCCGAAGTCATTTCGTTCACGCTCCCTATCACCAACCCTCGAGCCGGCACCAGCATCACTCTTGCGCTCGGCTTTGGCGCGTCAGATCAACCGTTCGTGGCGCGGAACGCCGCGATATCCGCCTTGGCACCCTCGCAGATCCAGTAGATGTCCGAGCCGCCGGCGCCCAACAGAAACCCAGTCTTGGCCAGATCTGCAGTCGAGACGTCGGGCCGGGGAATGGTGCCCAGAGTTTTGCCGTGCTTGGCCGCCGCCGTCTTGACCGTCTCGATCGCAGCCAGAACGTCGGGATGCGAGGTTTGTGTCAACACACCAAGCGAGCCGGAGAGATCATTGGCGCCGACAAACAACTGATCGACACCATCGATAGCCGCGATCGCGTCGGCGTTGGCGACTGCCTCGGCGCTCTCGATCTGCAAAGTGAGGAACAATTCCTCATGGGCCCATTCGATATAGTCGGTGTCGAGGCCATAGCGTGAGCCGCGCACGATTGGGGCCGCGTAACCACGGCGACCCCGTGGCGGATACCGGCAGGCATCGACGATTGCCTGGGCCTGCCCGGTGGTATCGACCATCGGCACCATGAACGAGGTGCAGCCGGCGTCCAGCAAGCGCTTCAAGTAGTCTGGATCCTTGCCGGGCACCCGGACCAATCCCTCGGCCGACCCGACGGCGCATGCGCGCATCATATCTATCGTGGTCTCCAGGTTCAGCTGACCATGCTCGCTATCGATGATAATGTAGTCATAGCCGGCGAGGCTCATCGCCTCGACAACCGCTGGGCAGGGCAACGATGCCCACATGCCGACAACGGGCTTCCCGGCGGCGAGCTTCTGCTTGAGCATGTTGACTTGGCGCATGATGAAATGTCCCTGAAACGGTCGAGGCGATTAGACCGCACCATAACGATGGTTGATCACCTGGAGCCAGAAGGAATTGGGGTTGGGTTCAATCCAACTGAAGCGTGATCCAAACTTTAAAGAACACGCGCCAGCACATTGATGGCAAGCGACCCTGGTCAACGCAGTCAAGCGGTCTTAGAACGTACAGACCGTCATCGACTTCGGGAATACATTCATGTCCTCACGCTTCGCCCCTGCCATCCTCGTGGGCTATACTGAGGCCCTGTTTAACGCGGCCGGCATGGACATGGATAAATCCACCATTGTCGCACCGCTGCTGGTCGAGGCGGATCTGATGGGACATACGACCCATGGACTTGCTCAGGCACCGGCTTACCTTAACGGCTTGGAAAGCGGTGCCATGCTCGGAACCGGAGAGCCGATAACGGTCTCGGACAAGGGCGCCGTGGTCACTTGGGATGGCCAGCGGATATCTGGGGTCTGGTTGACCGCGAAGGCGGTGGAACTGGCGGTTGATCGGGCAAGAACCTATGGCACCGCGACGGTGGTCATCCGGCGTTGTGGTCACATCGCCTGCCTCGCCGCTTATCTAGAGATCGCGACGCGGGCGGGCTGTATGATCACCTTGGCCTCCTCGGATCCCTCGACGGAAAGTGTCGCGCCCCATGGTGGCACCACGCCGCTGTTCACTCCGAACCCGATCGCGGTGGGCATTCCGACGGACGGTGACCCGATCCTGATCGATATCAGCGCCTCGATCACCACCAACGGGTTGACCGGTCGGTTGCATGGCGAGGGCAAGACCCTACCGGGCGAGTGGGTCCAGGACGCCGATGGCCGACCAAGCGATGACCCCGCGGTCCTGTTTACCGATCCACCGGGCACCATCTTGCCGATCGGTGGGCGGGATTACGGCCATAAGGGCTTTGGTTTGGCGTTGATGATCGAGGCGATGACCCAGGGGCTGTCCGGGCTCGGGCGCGCCGACCACCGGGAAGGTTGGGGTGCGGCGATTTATCTTCAAGTCGTCGACCCAACGGCGTTTTCAGGGGGCGAGGATTTCACCCGCCAGTCAACCTGGCTGGCGGAGGCCTGCCGCGCGGATCGGCCAGCCGAGGGTGTAGACGCGGTGCGCATGCCCGGTGACGGCGCGCTGGCCCGCAAGCGCAAGGCTATGGCCGAGGGGGTGACGCTTTATCATGGCGTATTGGAAAAGCTGCTCGAAATAGGTGATAAGCTGGGGGTACCGGCGCCAGAGGCGCTTTGATCCGGGCGGGTAAGGGATTAAAACGGGGTTGGGCAGACCCTTTTGAGCCCCTGGAACTGTCCCAGGGGTGCCCGGTTAGATTTTTCGATACCCAGCGGAGCCCTGACTTCACAATCACTTCGCCTTTCGACGGGTAAGAACAATAGCATCTCGGTGTAAAATTTACCTGCATCCCCGTCGAAAGACGGGGTCAATGCCTGAGCTGTTTGGCTATGTAGGCTAGCGGATCACGATGACCTGCGATTGGAAATGCTCCACTATCCGTCGCGCGCCATCTCTTCAGGCTTGGGTCCGCCTTTCGACGGGGATGCAGTTAATAATGGCTACGATCTGATGGATTGCGACTGAACACCAATCGACCAGCTCCTGAGTAGGCGGTAACCAAGCGCCGCTCACTCACTCCCCGGTCTTAAAGCTCACATCCGACCACTGCTCCCACAAAGTGGCCAGCGACGCATAATCGAGATCTCCCATGTCGCGGGCCTCGGCGATCTCGTAGGGCGTATGCGCCGCCAGGGTCGCGAATAGCGGCACCCCGAGCTGCTGCGCGGTTTCTAGCGCCAGCACCGAATCCTTGCGGGCATTGCTGACCGACATGCCACCTTCATAGTTACCCTGCTGCATTCGCTCTTGGACCCGATGAACCAGTGGGCGCAACAGACCCTCCTCGCGGTTCAGGATGTCGATCATGGTCTGGCTCGGCACGCCCAGCTTGTTGGACATGGTGAAAGCCTCAACCAGCACCACCATTACCGCGTGCATGACACCGTTATTGACCACCTTCGTCCCCATGCCGGAACCGATCGACCCTAGGTCATAAATCCCGTCGGCGACTAGATCCAGGACTGGACGTGCCAAGGCCTTGTCCGCCTCGCCGCCGCCGAGAAAGAAGGTAATCTTGCCCGCCGCCATGCTGGCGACACCGCCGGCGATCGCCGCGTCGACGAAGGCGATCCCCTTGGCCGCGCAGATCGCATGGCTGGTTTGGGCGGTCTTGGGCGTGACCGTGCTGGTCTCGATAATCAGTTCTGGCGGGGTAGGGCAGGCGACCAGCGCTTCGGTCACGGCTATGGAGATCTCCGGTTTTGGCAGCGACAGGATTACCCGCTTGGCCCGTGCCGTGACTTCTTCCAAAGATCCGACACATTCAACACCAAGCCTTGTCGCGTCGACGCGTCGGTCTTCGTCTAGATCGAATCCAATCACTGGAATTTGGGTCGCTAACGCTCTTGCCACTGCACCGCCGGCATTGCCTAATCCGATCACTCCAACCGTGTTCGCCATCTTCGTCTCCGCTTAAATCTCTTGTTGTCGCCAGCGGCCAAACGACCAATGGTCCATTCGTGGCGCAGGATAGATGCATCGGCGGGCGATGTGGGTGATAATTCCACCAATGCCTGAAAGAGCACCAATCCAATGACCTTCTCCAAACGCCATCCGGAGACCACATCATGACCGAACCTTTGCATTACAAGACGATCACCGAGCTGTCGGGTCTGATTAAAAACCGAGAGATCTCTCCCGTCGAGGTGACGGAAGCACAGTTGGCGCGGATCGAAGCGCTGGACGGAAAGCTAAAATCCTACGCCACCCTAATGGCCGACCAGGCGATGGTCGAGGCGCGCGCGGCGGAAGCTGAGATCACCGCCGGCACCTATCGCGGGCCGTTGCATGGCGTGCCGGTGGCGGTGAAGGACCTTTGCTTCACGGCGGGTGTGCGCACCATGGGCGGAACGGCGGTCCTGGCTGATCACGTGCCGGATTTTGACTCCACCGTGGTCACGCGCTTTAAGGAAGCCGGCGCGGTGATACTGGGCAAGCTCAACCTCACCGAAGGCGCGATGGCCGGTTATAACCCCAAACGGCAAGTTCCCCAGAATCCGTGGCGCGAGGATCATTGGCCTGGCGCCTCGTCCAGCGGTTCGGGTGCCGCCACGTCGGCTGGACTGGCCTACGCGACCCTGGGCAGTGACACTGGTGGGTCGATCCGGCATCCCGCTGCGGTCTGTGGCACGGTTGGTCTAAAGCCGACCTGGGGCCGGGTCAGCCGACATGGAGTATTGGATCTTGCGCAGTCCCTAGATCATGTCGGCCCCTTGACCCGAAGCGCCGCCGACGCTGGCATCGTCATGCAGGTGATCAGCGGCCTTGATCCGAATGACCCAACGACCCTTGTCGAGCCGGTGCCGGATATGATCAATGGCATGGAAGCTGGCGCAAGGGGGCTGGTGATCGGGTGGGATCCGCGCTACGGGTCCGAAGATCTGGCGCCGGATTACTCCAATGCAATCGCCGCCAGCGTGCAGGTTATGCGGGACCTTGGCGCCGAGATCGTCGAAGTGACGATGCCTAAGCGCTTGCGTGAGTACATGGCGGCCTGGCCGACCCTGTGTAGCGCCGAGGCCGCGGATGCACATCGGTTGTTCTTTCCAGAGCGCGCCGACGACTATGGTCCGTGGTTTCGGGAATGGCTAAGCAGGGGATCGGCGTTCTCCGCCGCCGATTACGCTGCCGCCCAGGCCCAGCGCCATGCCTGCAATGGCGAGATGGCGGTCACTATGGCGAATATCGATCTGCTCATTTGCCCAAGCACACCGCGCGCCGCCTATCCGTATTCGGCGGAGCAGGCATACGGTCCGATCCCAAATAATCGTGATCCCTGGGACTCACGCTTCACAGTGCCGATGGATTTTGCCGGCCTGCCGACGATCTCGGTGCCTTGCGGGTTGAACAATGACGGTTTGCCGCTTTCACTTCAGTTCTCTGGGCATCGATTGTCGGAGCCGTTGCTGGTGCGGGCCGGTGTCGCCTATGAGAGCGCCACGTCGTTCCACAAACTGCACCCTCCAGGTTGGTGAATGACCTCCGCTCGACAAACAACCACTTTGATCAGTCGCGTCCAGCTCCTCAAGCGAGGCGCAGACAAGCGGCGGGTTCATCGGGCAATCGATGAAATCCGGCGTGACGGGTAGATCCAATGTCGCGTCCATTTCGGCGCTCATCGCCATCTCCGGGCCACCTACGTATTCATTTACCTCAAGTAAATATAATCATTTAAAAAAATACTTTCATGGAACCGCTGAATTTTTACTCCAAAAGAGACCTTTTTCGTGGAACCCGCGCCTAATGCATCACCCGGTCGTGCCGGCACGGTTCCGCTGGATGAACCGCCGATAATATCGTAATCGCCTCTCATACCCGTGCCGGCAAATCGATAACTCTGGTTAATGGCCTGGGCCCCGGGGCAACAATGCAGCACGCGAGGGTAGTCAATTCCGTAAATTTTGCGGTTTGAATTTGGCGCAACGATATCTTTTTGCCTTTTTGTAAGTAAGATCGACAGGAAATTTCGCCGCCGTCATAGTACCGACTCTGAGCCTCACCCCGTGCTGGGAAACCGACATGTCCGTTATTGCCACCAAGCGTCCGCGCGTCACGCCCAAGGACCTGGAAACGCTCCAAGCCCTGGAGAAGAAAGTGCTTTGGCTGGCGATGTGGATGATCCACAACGCCAATCATCTGCGCGAGAGTCGCGACGGCCTAAAGGTTGGCGGCCATCAGGCGTCCTGCGCCTCGGTTTCGACGGTCATGACGGCGCTGTATTTCAACACGTTGAGACCAGAGGACAGGGTGGCGGTGAAGCCGCATGCCAGTCCGGTCTTCCACGCCATACAATATATGATGGAGCGCCAGTCGCTGGAGGCCCTGGAGGGCTTCCGCTCGCTCGGTGGGGTGCAGTCCTATCCCAGCCGGGTGAAGGACGCCGACGAGGTTGATTTTTCGACTGGGTCTGTGGGCATGGGCGTCGCGATGACCCTGTTTGCCTCGATGGTCCAGGATTACACGCGGCTGCACAATTTGGTACGGGACGACGACCACACCGACCAGAGTCCGGGCCGGATGATCGCGGTAATGGGCGACGCCGAGCTCGACGAAGGCAATGTCTACGAGGCGATGCTGGAGGGTTGGAAATACGATGTCCGCAATCTGTGGTGGGTGATCGACTACAATCGCCAGAGCCTGGACGGCGTTGTCTCGGATGGGTTGTTCCAGAAGATCCGTCAGTTCTTCGGCACCGTCGGCTGGAATGTCGTGATGCTGAAATATGGCAAGAAGCTGGAGCGGGTGTTCCAGCAGACCGGCGGCGATGTGCTGCGGAACTGGATCGATGAATGCCCAAATGATCTCTACGCGGCACTCACCTTCAAGGGCCAATCGGGAGAGCCCGGCTCTTGGCGCGAGCCTCTGAAGACCGGTCTGCGTGGGGTGCGTGGCATCAAGGCGATCCTGGAAGACCATGACGACATGGCGTTGCACGCGTTGATGACCAATCTTGCGGGCCAAGACATGGAATCGGTTCTCGACGCTTTTCAAGGGGTTGAGGACGATACCCCGCAATGCTTTATCGCCTATACCATCAAGGGCCATGGAACGCCGCTCGCCGGGCATCGGGACAACCATGCGGGATTGATGAATCT
>JAPKDN010000752.1 GCA_028822575.1 Alphaproteobacteria bacterium
CTCGACTCCAAGCACGGCCGCCAGTTGCCGTGCAACCTCGGTCTTGCCAACGCCGGTGGGACCCGAGAAAAGATAGTTGCCAATCGGCTTTTCGGGCTCTCGAAGGCCCGCCCTGGAGAGTTTTATAGCGCTGGATAAGGCCTCGATCGCCTTGTCCTGTCCGAAGACCACGCGCTTTAGGTCGCGCTCCAAGTTCAACAGCACTGTTTTGTCGTCGGTCGACACGCTTTTTGGCGGGATGCGCGCGATCTTGGCGACGATCTCCTCGACATCCTTGACAGTGACCGTCTTTTTACGTCGGGAGGGCGGCAGGAGCATCTGCGCGGCGCCGACCTCGTCGATTACATCGATCGCCTTGTCCGGGAGTTTGCGGTCGGCAATATATTTGGCCGAGAGATCCACGGCGCATTTGATCGCTTCGGCGGTATAGCGAACCTTGTGATGCGCTTCGTAATAGGGCTTCAAGCCCTTAAGGATCTTAATGGTGTCTGGGATTGAAGGCTCGTTCACATCAATTTTCTGGAACCGGCGGACCAGCGCCCGATCCTTTTCAAAATAGCTGCGGTATTCTTTGTAGGTGGTCGAACCGATACATTTCAATCCGCCGGATTGAAGCGCAGGCTTCAAGAGGTTGGAGGCGTCCATGGCGCCACCCGAGGTCGCTCCAGCGCCGATCACCGTGTGGATTTCATCGATGAACAGAACAGCATCGGGCATTCCCTCGAGCTCACTCATGACGGCTTTCAACCGCTCCTCAAAATCACCGCGATAGCGGGTCCCGGCTAGCAATGCTCCCATGTCCAGGGAGAAAATTGTAGATTTTATAAGGACTTCAGGGACGTCGCCATCGACGATGCGTCTGGCCAGCCCTTCGGCGATCGCTGTCTTTCCTACGCCCGGATCGCCAACGTATAGCGGATTGTTCTTGGTGCGTCGGCAAAGAATTTGGATCGTTCTCTCAACCTCGAAATCGCGTCCGATCAGCGGGTCGATCTTTCCCGCAGTAGCTTTCTTGTTGAGATCCACACAATAGGCATCAAGCGCTTCGTGGCCGCTCTTGTTAACGTTCCCGGCCTTGGCTTCCTCGTCATTTCCATCCACGTGATTATCTTCTGATTGACTGTGAACCTTAGCAATGCCGTGGGAGATATAGTTGACTGCGTCGAACCGGGACATTTCCTGTTCCTGGAGGAAATAGACTGCGTGACTTTCCCGCTCGGAGAACAGCGCGACCAGCAAATTTGCCCCGGTAACCTCTGTGCGCCCCGAGGATTGCACGTGAATGACAGCGCGTTGAACAACCCGTTGAAACCCAGCCGTGGGTTTAGCTTCATCATGTTGTTCGCTGACCAAATTCAAAAGTTCGCTTTCGATATAGACACGTAATTCCTCGCGCAACCTCTCCACATCGACACCACAGGCGCGCAGAACCGCGATCGCGTCCTGGTCTTCAGTCATGGAATACAGCAGATGCTCAAGCGTCGCGTATTCGTGCCGGCGTTCGTTGGCGTAATCCAACGCTCGGTGCAGGCCTTCCTCGAGATTTTTTGAAAGCATGGGCCTACGCCTTTTCGACGGTGCACTGTAAGGGATGTTGGTGCTGGCGCGCGAAGTCCATCACCTGGGTGACCTTGGTCTCGGCAACTTCATATGTAAACGTCCCACAAACGCCCACGCCACGTTGGTGGACATGCAGCATGATCTTGGTCGCCTCCTCGCGATTCTTAGAGAAAAACCGCTCCAGCACATGAATCACAAATTCCATCGGCGTATAGTCGTCATTGAGCATGATGACCTTGTACATAGCCGGCTTCTTGGTCTTTTGCTTGGGCTTTACGACAACGCCAGTATTGCCGCCGTTGCCGCCGCCGACCTTATGGTCGTCATCGTTCATGGTTGTCTTAATACGGATCACGCTTGGCCCTTCACCCAGAATTCATCGGGTCCTTCGATGTAGATCATATGAGATTTACCAACCCCGATTAAAGCCCCCCAGGATGGATAATCGAACGGCGCTATGAATTAAGGGTGCCAGACTGCGATCGGCCGAGCAAACGCAAAAGGCCCTGCCGCTAAGACGGCCAGGCCCGTAAACGGGATGTCGGGTGATCAGGTGGAGGCTGGCTTGGCCGCCGCGAAAGCGTTTTGGATCTGGTCCTGGACCGCGGCCCAACCTTCGTTGGCGGTTTTCAACGATAGTTCCGTCATCTTAGTTCCTTGAGCCACCAATGAATCAAACGCAACGCTGATCATTTTACCGCGCGAATCTATAGCTTCATCTACGCTTGTAAAGGCCACGAGAACCTGACCGGTCTCGACCGAGGCCTTGATCGATTTAGGGGCGTCCTCGCCGGCC
>JAPKDN010000753.1 GCA_028822575.1 Alphaproteobacteria bacterium
CGCGGTCGGCTCCTTGATGAGCATCGCTGTGAGCTCCACCGCAGGCGACATCGACGGCGATATTGAAACCTTCTTTTGCATCGATCGAATAAATATCCGTAACCGTTTCAACGTCGGCTAGGGTTGGGCTTAGCGGCGCGGCGCGGCGCGGGACCGGGTCCGCCAGGGCTCGCACCAAGTCGGACCACGATCCGTTCGCGATATTCCAGTCACTTAGCTCCGCCTCGGCGTTGATCCAGGTCTGCTGTTTGCTGACCGAGTCTTTCAAAGCGGCTTCGAGGCAGGCGCGTTCTCGATCAGGCTCGTTGAGATTCCGCCAGACATAGGCCATCGCCAATTCGCTGCGGAACTTCAATAGCGGCAATCGCGGTGCATGCTCGTTCACGATCCGGCTCAGCGTTCCATAGGCGCCCAACCAATGGGCGAAATTGCAGAAATCGTTGTAGCTGTTTAGGTTGAAGGACTTCGTTTCGGACAACAGGTCGACCGCCGTGCGCCGTTGGCCGGTTTTGTGCAGCAATTTCGCGAGCCGATGTCTTACATCGTCGTCGCCTCCTACTTCGAATGCCTTGCGGTATGCGCGCACGGCGCCCGGTATCAGGCGGCGTTTTTCCAGGGCGACGGCGAATTCCTTCCAAACGTTGGGATCGTCGCCTTGGAGAATCGGCCTGCTCCCTAAGCTATGGGTTCGTCCCATGTTGACTCCGACGGTATTCAGGCCGCCGGTTCGATGCGCATTTTGACATAGTCTGTCAGTGCTGCGGCATCCGCACGGTCGTCCCGGTTTTGAAACTTGCTTTTAACCGGTGGGTTATCCTCGTCCTTGAAGATCGCCCAGGTGAAGTCGATCAGATAAACGCGATCCATAGAAAGCAAGATGTTCTTTTCGCATAGATCCCGGTGTGACACACCGTTCTTTTCTAGATGATCGCAAATTCGGGTGAGCTCGTTCTCGAACCACGTCAGGCCATTCCGATCGATTATCCGCTTAAGGGTACCGCCTGCCATTTGGTCCAGGGGGACGGCGTCAACCCACCGCGATATCAGGCAGTATTTGTCTGCTATGATGCCGCCCCAAATGACTTCCGGCACTAGATTACCTTTGAGCCTCTCGAGAAAAATATGCTCGCGCGTAATGATTGATGCCAAGGCCGGGTCATGCGGTTTCACCAATTTTACCGCGATCGGTCCAACAGACGCCAACTCGTGTTTCCAGATGGCGGAATCAAAATTGCTCCGGCGAAATTTATGCAATGGGGGAGACGCGAGAATACTCGCCAGCAATTCTTTTGAAATCGTGACGTCGCTGGGTGCCTTCTTGGCTTTTGGGGGAGGGTCGGACGGCGGCGATACGTCATATCCCAGAGTTCGAACGAATTGGTGAAAGTGACTTTGGCACCAAACGACGAACGCTTCATCCTCCGACGGGGGCCGTGCTTCCGGCGTAGCGTCCTGGTATAGTTTCTCGACGGCGTTCCTATAGTCGCTCCGGAGGAGCTTCCGCTTGGAAAGACCGTTCAGGAGAAACAGATAAAAATCATCGCTGGGGATCGCGACTTTGACCCCGTTCGCCGCTTCCACGGCGTTCTCTAAAATATCCAAGGACCATTTTCGCCCGGCTGCGAATTTCTCATAGTCGTATAGCTGAACTTTGCTCCATCCGCCTTCGAGCTCGACGAAGCAGATGATGGAATCATGTTTTATCTTTACGATCTTGGGGTTGAGTGCATTTGCCGCCAAGCCAACATTCCGTACGAGCACATCGATATCCGGGCCTTCGGGTTTCGCTCGTGGTCCAGGGAAGGGTCCCCGCTGGCGCATGACGGCGTAGTCGGTCGTTAGACCCAGCAGACCGAACATGTCGACATGGGACGTCCAACCGGAAGCGCCCCAGGTTTCGGCTCTTAGCGGGACTATTTTTAACGGGTCGTCACGCGCGCGTTCCTCGATGACCCTTTCGTGGTCGAGGCCCAATACGAGTGCCAAATTCCAGCGTGTTTCGGCATCGTCGATAGAGCTGTGTACGGCATATTTCGTGCCCACCCAATTTCGGTAGTCTCGTTTGGCTTCGAAGATGTTGACGTTACCGTATTTGATAACCCCTTTATCGTTGTAGACCGCCCGGCGAGGCGCCGGGTCCCAGACGACGACGAACAGGAAGGGCTTGTAACCGACCTCCGAGAGTTTCTTCCAGTTTCGAGGCTCCTGGCCAACCGGTCTAGTGTAGAGGCGTGCGAGGCTTTTCGCCCATGTTTCGGCGCACCACTCCACGCGAAAGATCGCACGAATGGCGAAACGCTCCTCAAGGTCATCGAGAATGCGTTGCTCTATGTCGGAATTATGCTTCCAAATCAG
>JAPKDN010000754.1 GCA_028822575.1 Alphaproteobacteria bacterium
CGCATCATAACCGAAAAAGGCCTTGTGGCGATCGACGGATTCATCGACTGGTCACCCGAGCCCAAGGTCGGTAAAATTAAGCGGGTCGACGCGAGCCGGGTAATGACGATCAAAGCAGATATGTTGCCGGGCATTCTGGCGGACGAGAAGGCCCAGGAACTTCGGGACTGGCTGGCGGAGGTCAACCTTCCCGAGACCGTCGAAGTCGTCTTCAAGGGCGAGGACGAGGAGCAGAAAAAGGCCACAGCGTTCCTGATCAAAGCTTTTGGCGTCGCTCTGTTCGTGATGGCGATCATTCTGGTCACTCAATTCAACAGCTTTTACAGTGCCTTTTTGATCCTCTCGGCGGTAATCATGTCGACCATCGGTGTCATGCTCGGTCTGATGATCACCGGCAAGCCTTTCGGCATCGTCATGACCGGTGTCGGCGTGATCGCGCTGGCTGGGATCGTGGTTAACAACAACATAGTGCTGATCGACACTTTCGACCATATGAAGAAACGGTCAGCGAGTGCTATGGACGCGATCTTGCGCACCGGGGCACAGCGTCTGCGACCGGTGCTTCTCACGACGGTGACGACGATCCTTGGGTTGTTGCCGATGGTTTTCCAGGTCAGCATCGATTTCGTGACACGCGAGATCACCGTCGGCGCTCCCTCGACTCAGTGGTGGGTATCCCTGGCCACCGCGATTGTCTTCGGGCTTGGATTCGCCAGTATCCTGACCTTGATCGTCACGCCCTGCGCGCTAATGGTGCGGGAAAACTTGAAGAAATGGCGGGCGGGTGGCCGGTTGCGACGAAACAGCCTCGCTCCAGCGCCGGCGGAATAGGGTTTCTGGTGTTATTCCTCGAGCTCCGCGTCGACCCGCGCGAAGCTATCGCCATGGGTCGCCGCGTGCATCGCCGTAAGCCGCCGATAGGAGCGATAACTTAGGGGCAACGTCAAGAGATAAGCGACTATAATGCTACCGAGCGTCATCCAAGGCTCGCTCAAGAACCCGGCTATTACAAGTCCGGCGATCACCAGAATGGGCAGCATCAGCTTCTGAGGAAGCCGCGTTCCCTTGAACGAATAGGTTGGAATACTGCTGACCATCATCAACCCGACGATCACCATCCAGATCGCCACGAAAATTGGCTGAGAGACGACCTCCTGACCGATTACGAAGCTTAATATTAAGGGAAGACAACCAAGACCTGCCGCCGCCGGCGCCGGCACGCCGGTAAAAAACCGGGCGGCGAAGGGTGGTGGGTCGGTGTCGTCGAGCTTGGTATTGAACCGAGCCAGTCGCAACGCCATGCACGTCGCGAAGAACAACGCGCACATCCAGCCCCCCCCCCCAGGGTATGGGTTGTCCATAGGAAAAGGATAATCCCAGGCGAGACCCCGAAACTGATAAAATCTGCGAGAGAATCCAATTCGGCGCCAAATTTGCTCTGACCATTCAGCAGCCGCGCCATGCGGCCATCCAGGGTATCCAGCACCGCCGCGAGCGCGATCGCCCCGACTGCGAATTCCCATTGCTCCTGCATCGCGAACCGAATGCCGCTCAGACCGGAACATAGCGCCATCACCGTGATCAAATTTGGGATCAGCGTACTTAGCGACATTACCTTAAAACGGCGCTTGGGTCCCGTGCTCGGCATGGTTTCACCTCACCTAATCACGTTTCTAGCGGACCTCGCCAGCGCGTGACGGCTCGACGGACAACAGGTCCGCGAGCACTGTCTCGCCAGCGATACAGCGCTGGCCGGCCACGACCTGTGACGCAACCCCAGCTGGCAGGTAGACATCGACCCGACTACCAAATCGAATCAAGCCAAACCGCTCCCCCGCAAGCACGGTTTGATCGTCCCGCAGATAACAGATAATCCGCCGCGCCACGAGACCCGCAATCTGAACGGCGGCGACTTGTTTGCCATCGGGCCGGTCAATTCGGACCATTTGCCGCTCATTCTCCTCGCTTGCCTTGTCGAGGGCAGCATTCACGAACTTTCCAGGAATATACGATAGTTTGCCGATCCGGCCATCACAGGGTATTCGGTTCACGTGACAGTCGAAAACATTCATGAAAACACTTATGCGCGTTACCGCGTCGTTGCCCATTTCCAATTGCCTAGGGGGCGCCTTGTCAACGATCATCTGCACGACGCCATCGGCGGGCGTGATCACCAAGCCCTCGCGGCTGGAGGTCACCCGGTCGGGGTTGCGGAAAAAATACCCGCACCAAAGCGTCAAAATCACCCCGGCATAGCCCAAGGGCTCCGCGACTAGGAAAAGCAGCGCACTCACGCCGGCGAATATACCAACAAACGGCCAGCCCTCGCGCGCGATGGGTACCAGAATGCCGC
>JAPKDN010000042.1 GCA_028822575.1 Alphaproteobacteria bacterium
TGGCGCAGAAGATGATGGCGACGACTTCAACGCGACATTGGGGGGAAACACGGATTTCTGGCCGCCGGCCCAATATCCGGGCGGCGTAGTGCGATGCGCGGCGCCTTCGCAGATGCGGGAGGTCGCCGCCGAACTCCTCGCCCAGGGGGTTCCCAGCGGGGAAGTGCAAGGCATCCTCGGCGGTAATTTCAAGCGTGTGGCGGCGCAAGTCTGGGGCTAGCCAGCACGTGATATGAACATGCCGCCGCTTCGCCAAGGTGTTGGGGCATGCTATGGCGTCGCCGAATGATTCAACGACGACACTGGAAGTCGAACATGGCCTTTCCGCTGCTTTTGTCCCCGCACCAGATCCGTGACGTAACCCTGAAAAACCGCATCGTGATCGCGCCGATGCATCAGTACTCCGGTGTTAAGGGATACCCCACGGATTGGCACGTGATGAGCGTCGGGCGTTATGCCGCTGGCGGTGCTGGTCTGGTGTTCGTCGAGTCAACTAAGGTGGAGCGGAGGGGTTGTGGCACAGTCGGTGATCTCGGGCTCTGGCATGATGATTTCATTCCGCATTTCAAACGCCTCGCCGACTTTATCCAGCAACAGGGTTCGATCTCGGCGATCCAACTAGGTCATAGCGGCCGCAAGGCCCGGCGGTTCCGTCCCTGGGAAGGTGGCAAGCCGCTGGTGCAAACACCGGAAGTCGATGACTGGGAAGACTGGGAGTTGGTTTCCTCCAGCGGTGAGAGCGATAGTGGCGATCCGGCGCCCCGCTCCCTGTCGATCGATGAGATCCAGGATACGGTCCAGCATTGGGGCGATGCCGCCCGCCGCGCCAACGAGGCCGGCTTCGAGATACTGGAAATCCACGGCGCCCACGGCTATCTGGTGCACCAGTTTCTTTCGCCCAAGGCCAATCGCCGAAACGATGCCTATGGCGGTTCTGAGGAAAACCGGATGCGCTTCGCCATCGAAGTGGTGGAATGCGTGCGCTCGAACTGGCCGGAAAACAAACCATTGTTCCTGCGCCTGTCGGTCGAGGATGACGCCGGCTGGGGACCGGAGGAAAACGTTCGGCTGGCGCGGATCGTCAAGCAGAAGGGCATCGATGTGATCGATTGCTCCTCTGGCGGTATGCGCGGCGCCCCTGTGGTCGGCACCGGACCAGTCGGCTATGGCTATCAGGTTCCCTATGCCGAGAAACTCCGCAAGGAAGCCCGGATCCAGACCATGGCTGTCGGCTTGATCGTCCATGCGGACCAGGCCGAGCGGATTCTTCAGGAAGGTCAGGCCGACCTGATCGCGCTGGCCCGCGAGGCGATGCACAACCCGAACTGGCCGATCGACGCGGCGATGAAGCTTGGCGCCGAGGCGCCCTTCGCGCTGATGCCCAGTCCCTATGAATACTGGCTGGAAAAGCGCGCCGGTCAGGTTAAGGAACTGGTGCCTTCTACACAGCAGCGCGGGATCGACGCCTAGGGGCGATATCTGTCGAGGATGTCGGGGATTTCCAAAAGTCCCTTCACGTGAATCGCAGCTTGGTCTAATTCCGGCCAGGTCGCGTGAAGGCGTCCCCAAGGCCCGCGCTCGATGAAGACGCCGACCATTCCGGCCTCGCGCGCTGGCAGGATGTCGTTGTCCAGGCGGTCTCCGACATAAACGATCGCACCCGCTTCGAGGCCGGCGGTTTGCTGGACCTTCGCGAAGAATGCCGGGCTCGGCTTCTCCACGCCCCAGCCGGCGGATGAGCCGTTGAAACCCGGCCTGAAACCGCAAGCGGCGAGCGCGGCCACGGATTGCGCGGGTTGATTGCCGACGATCCCGACGGTGTAACCGCGATCCCTGAGCGTGGCGAGACAAGGCAGCGCGTCGGTGTAGAGGTCGTCTCGGTCGAAGATCATCCGTTCTCCCGTCGCCAGCCGCTCGGCGATCGCGGTTTTGACGTCGAGACCGGGTTTTATGCTCTGTAAGGCAGTCCAATGGTGCCCGCGTTCGGCGATCACGGCGTCCAGTGCCTCGAGCACCGTTTCGATGGAAACACCGAGATAGGTGGCCCATCCGCGCCACATCCGGTCCTCGTTGATCAGCGTTTCACCGACATCGAAGACCACTGCTTTGATCTTGGGATTGTCCGACATGTGACGCGGTCATACCTTCACAGCGCTTTGGTAAAACCGGGCCCGTCATGGGCCATGTAGACCGCCGCCGCCGCGTTGGCGAAGGCCTGATGCGCCGTGTGGTCGTCCTCGCCATAAGTATTGCGGGCCTGGGACGCGGTGATCAGGAGGCCGATAAAAGTCTCGCCCCAGATCATCGGGCTATACATCGCCGAGCCCATGCGGGCGGTCTTCAAGATCTGCTTGAAGTTGGAATCCTCGTCGGTATTGGCGAGCAGAAGTGGCTTGCGGTGCTTCACCACCCAACCGGGATGCGCCAGATCCGAGGCAATGCGAAGACGGTGTTGCTCGGGCGGGAATCCGTGCTCGGCGACCAGGATGGTCTCGGTTCCGTCCGGCGACAGCATGAAATACCCGGACACGGCAAACTGATGCTCGCCAGGCTTGAGAGCGCCCGGGCGCTCATGCGCCTTTGGATCGCCAAGGGCGGTCCACGCACCAGCGCTAATCGCCGAGAGCGCGGTTTCGATATCGCCCGCCGCGGCGGCGGTCTTGAGCGCATCGTTCAGGGCGGCGATCGCCTTGGCTTGGAGGGTTGGGTTGTTCGTGCTCATTGCATTCATCCAATGGAGGCCCAGTCTAAAAACAATGAAACCAGTTTAGCGTGACGGTATTCGTGTTGGAAATCTTAACCGGACTCCAGCGATCTTCGTCAAAGGGCCGGTCGTATTCCCGGATGACCCTTTGGAATCATATATATGGCGGCTTGTCGGACCGGGGCTCGGATACTTGCTCCGGGCGTCTTGTAAGGTGATCCTGAGGACTACGCGTATTGAGATCCATTGAGGAGTCTAAAAATGGAGGCGGCGAAGCACCTGAAATTTGGATTTACCGCCGCGGCGGCGGCGAGTGAGGACGACAAGACCGATGCCACCCGCTACCGGCAGATGCTGGACGATTGCCGGCTTGGCCATAAGCTTGGCTATGATTGCGCCTGGGTCCTTGAGCATCACTTCACCGACTATTTCCCAACGCCCAGCCCGATCGTGGTGATGTCGCATCTGGCGGCGGCTTGCCCGGGACTGTCGCTGGGATCATCGGTAATCGTCGCGCCCTGGTACAACCCGCTCCGGCTCGCCGAGGAAATCTCGATGCTCAGCCATTTCTGTAGCGGCGATCTTCATCTGGCTTTCGGCCGCGGCACCGCCAAGCTGGAATACGACGCGTTCGACGTCGATATGTCGACCGCCAAGGAGCGATTCAAAGAAGCCATGGGGATCATCAACCGGGCCTTGTCCGGTGAGAAATTCGATCACGAGGGGGAGCATTTCAAGATCGGTCGTAAGGTGGCATTACGCCCCGAACCGGTACGCGAGCGGATCAATTTCTATGGCGCCGTCGGTAGCCGCGAAAGCGCCGCCGGCAATGCTGATATGGGCATGCCGTTACTGCTCAACACCCAGTTTCCGCCGCATATGTTGACTAAGGTTACCGAGGCTTGGCGGGAACGGGCCGACGAAATCGGCTTCAAGGCCAAGGGCGATCGACCGATCTCGACCAATTGTGTGATCGCCGACAGCGACGAAGAGGCGCGGGAAGGCTCGCGCGGCTATCTTGCGGCGTTCTTCGCGTTGCAGGCCGATCATTACGAAGCCGACGCGGACCATTGGAAAGATATCGCGGGCTATGAGCAATTTTCCAAGGCCTTCGGCAATTTGCGCAAGATGGCGGACCCGAACAATCTTGATGGCTTCATGGATAACCAGTTGATCGGATCGCCCGCGACGATCGCCGGCAAGCTCGAGACCTACCGTGATCTTGGCTTTAATCATTTCATCTTGAACTGTGCCCGCGAGGGTTGGCCGACGGCGATGCGCGAGACCACGATGCGCCGTTTCGCCGCCGAGGTGGCGCCCAAGTTCAGGGCTTAAGGGGACGGTTCCATGACCTATAAATACGTGAAGGTCGACCGTGATGGCGAGGTCGCGACGATCACCATCAATCGCCCGGAACGCGCCAACGCGCTGACCTATGATGTGATCGCCGATGTCGAGGCCGCCGCGTTGTCGTTTCGCGATGATATCGAGACACGGGTGGTGATCCTGACCGGCGCCGGCAAAAATTTTTGCGCTGGCGCGGATCTGGCGGACGCTGGGGAAAGTTATGAGATGCCGCTGGTCGGTAAGCGCCGCAAGCGACGGATCGGAGAGCGGGCGATCCAGGCGATCCTGGAAATGGATCAGATCACCATCGCCGCGTGGAACGGCGCGGCAGCGGGGGGAGGCGGTTGTTTCGCCTTGGCTTGCGACTTCCGCGTTGGCACCGAAGACAGTCTGCTGTTCTTCCCCGAGGTCGATCTGGGAATGAATCTGATGTGGCGGGCGATGCCACTCTGCGTCACTCTAATCGGCCCCGCCCGCGCCAAACGCCTGATGATCGGCGGCGAACGGATACGTGGCCAAAAGCTTTCTGATTGGGGCATCCTCGACGAGATGGCGTGCGCCGGCGCGTTAATGGAGAAAACCCGAGAGATGGCGGATTTCTACGCCGGCAAACCGCATATCGCCGCCCAGATGATCAAGCGTTCGATCAACAGCTACAGCACCGCTCTCGATCGGGCGGTCATGCATTCCGACGTTGATCAGTTCCTGCTCGCGCAATCGACCGACGATCACCCGATCGCCGCCAAGGCCTATGCCGCCAGGGAGCGGCCGAAGTTGACGGGGGATTGAAGGCAGCGCTTACACCGGCTCGACGAGAGCCCAGCCCCCGCGATAGACTTCGCTCAATCGACCCGCCTTTAACGGAGCCCAACCATGCGCCTTGGCCTTTCCTTTCCGCAGACCGAGATTGGCACCGACCCGGTGGTGATCCGTGACTTTCTCCAGACCGCCGAGGGGCTCGGCTATGATTTCGTCACCTTCGTTGATCACGTGGTCGGCGAGGAAGCGCCGCGCGGCGCCAGTTTCGCGGGCAAATATACCCGGGACTTTATGTTCCATGAGGTGATGGTGTTGATGGGCTTCGCCGCCGCCGTCACCGAGAAGATCGGGCTGGGCACCGCCGTGATGATCCTGCCGCAACGCCAGGCGGTGTTGGTCGCCAAGCAGGCAGCGGAAGTGGATGTGCTTTCGGGTGGTCGGTTGAGATTGGGCGTCGGGCTTGGTTGGAACCAGGTTGAATTCGATGCGCTGGACATGAAATTCAGTAACCGCGCGCGGCGGTTCGTCGAACAGATAGATGTGATGCGGCAACTCTGGTCGAACCATGTGGTGGCTTATGATGGCGATTTTCACAAATTCGACGCCGCCGGCATCAACCCGGAACCGGTACAGCGACCAATTCCAATCTGGATTGGCGCGATGAATGACGTTGCGATCAAGCGGGCTGCACAGATCGCCGATGGCTGGTTCGTGTTTCCGCGCCAGGACCCAAGCGACGAGGCGGCGGCAAAGTTGTCGATGTTCCGCCAGACCGCCGCCGAGGCGGGGCGCGAGCCAGACGACATCGGCGTTAACGCCACGGTCTTCGCCAATCAAGGCGCGGGCGCTCAAGAGTGGCGCGCGGTGATGGAGCAATGGGGCGAGATGGGCGCTAATGAGTTTACTTTTCGAACGGCGGAAGCCGACCTTGAAGGACCCGAGGCGCATATGGCGGCGATCCGGGCAATGGCGGAGGCGCGCTGATCATGGAATGTCGTACCCGATTGGATCATGTGGTTATCAACGTTCGCCGCGACATGGATGCTGCCGAGGATCTGTGCCAGGCGCTTGGTTTCACGGTCACGCCGCGAGGCTATCACTCACTTGGTTCGATCAATCATTTGATGATGTTTGACACCAATTATTTCGAGCTAATCGGCATCCCCAAGGTGGGGGAGATCAAGCGCGCCGACCTTATCACCGCGCCGGTCGGGATCAACGGCCTGGTGTTCAAGACGGATAATGTCGATGACACCCACGCGCACCTGCTGACCTTGGACATGGCCGGCGAGGAGCCACGTGCGTTCAGCCGCCCGGTGGAACTGGATGGCGAGACCAAGGACGCCAAGTTCCGCACCGTCACCGTACGACCGGACGTGTTCCCGGAGGGGCGGATCTATTTCTGCGAGCATGGTACGCCGGAACTGGTTTGGCGGCCCGAATGGTTGAACCACCCGAATGGCGGCGTGGATATCGCCGAGGTGATGATCGTCGCCGAGGACGTACCCAAGGTTGCGGGAGACTACGCCAACCTGATCGAAGGTCAGGTCACGGTGCTGCGTGACGGCATTCGGGTTGTCGACACGGCGGATGCCCGGCTGTCGTTCCGCACGCCCCGCGGCTATCGAGACCAATACGGTGATCTCGCCTCGGAGATGGGTGGGCGGTCGTCGATTTTCGGCGCCGTGATCTTCCGAACAACCTCGCTGGCCCTGGTGGCGAACTTGCTGGAGACCATGGACAATCCTCCGCCCGCGACGATCGGACCGGAAAGCATCGTGGTCCGCTTGCCGGACTACGATTCGGTGTTGGAGTTCATCGGCCCGGAGGCCTAGACGGTGGAGCCGCGAGTGCCGGTCTCGTCCACTCATCCGACCGGGATGGAAATCGACACCTCGGCGTTGACCGGCAATCTGGCGGAGATCAGGCGCCGAGCTCGTCCGGGCGTGAAAGTGATCGCGTCGGTCAAGGCGAACGCCTATGGCCACGGCATTGTTCCGGTCGCGAAAGCCTTGGAGAAAGCCGGGGTGGAGATGTTGGCGACCGGCTCCTTCGTCGAGGCCAGCGCGCTCCGTGCCGCTGGAGTCAAATCACCGGTACTCATGCTCGCGGGCGCTTTGCCCGAAGGGCTGGAGGAGATCGTCGGCGCGGGGTTCATACCAACGATTTATGACAGGGTAGGAGCCCGCGCGGCGGCCGCGGCCGGGAAGGGGCGTTCCGTCCCGGTGTTCGTGAAAGTCGATTGTGGCATGGGACGACTTGGTGTTGGCCTCGGGGACGCACCCGCCTTGGTCGAGGAAATCGCGGCTCTCGACGGCATCCATATCGAAGGCGTCTATACGCATTTGTCGTTCAAGAACGCCGAGGGCATGGCCTATGCCAAGCAACGGCTATCGCTGTTCTATGATCTGTTACGGGATTTAGCCACCCGCGGGCACGCGTTTGCCTATACCCAGGCGCTGGCGAGCTCGGCGCTCATGGTTGGTTGGGTCGACGAATGCAATGCCATATGCCCCGGGCACGTGCTTTACGGAATGCCCTCGGTCGGATCCGATCTGGCCCCGATTGAAGGGTTCCGGCCGGTTCTTGGCGCGGTGAAAAGCCAGGTCATAGACAGCACCGATCATAACGCCGATCCATTGCCAGACGCCGGTGGCTATCACGCCAAGAGACGAGAGCGGCGGACGGTGGTCGTGCCTTGCGGGCTCAATGACGGTAATCGTTCGGCGATAGACGGGCAGACCGCCGAGGTTCTTTACGCCGGACGCCGACTGAGGGTGCTGGGCGGTTCACTGGAGCATCTGGTGATTGAGGTGCCCGATGACGTGGAAATCAGCGTTGGCGACACGGTCACGATCGTCGGCGGCGCGGGCGACCAGCGGATCGACATCGCCGAATACGCCAAATGGCAAGGCGCTTCCGGCCTTGAATGTATGTTGTCGCTCAGCGCCAGGATGCCGGTGATCGACGGATAAGTATAAATTGCGGACATGAACCGAGGACTCGCTTCAACACGCGGGGCCAAGACAACTATTGGAGATTATCGATGGCGAACACCCCCGCCCAGGCGCTTTGGAACGCACGCCTTGACGCGACCACGATACCGCGCGATTTCGAGGGGCGCCCGACCACCGAGGACGCGGCCTACCAGGTTCAGCGCGAGATGATCACGGCGTCGGGGCTTGAGCCGTCCGGCTGGAAGATCGGCGCCACGACGGAACCGTTGCTCGCCGTTCTTGATGTGGAGCGCCCGTTCTTGGGACCGGTTTTCGAGGAGTATACCTGGCGCGATGGCGACGCGATCCCATTTCAGCCGGGCTTTCGCCTGGAAACCGAGATGACCTTGCGGTTGAAATCCGATCTTCCCTACCGCGTCGAGCCTTATACCCGCGCCGAGTGTGAGGCTGCGGTCGGCTCGATCTTCACCTCCTTCGAGATCATCCGCTTTCGTTTCGAGGGCGAGGGTGCCGGCGCTAGCTATCGGGCGGTGGCTGATTGCGGTGTAAACGCCGGAATGGTTCTTGGACCGGAGACCACGGATTGGAGCGGTCTGGATCTGATGCCCCACCCGGTAAGCCTGTCGGTCAATGGCGAGCACGCGGTCACCGGCGCGCCGATTGACCTGATGTGGGAGCATATCTTCGACGCCGCGGGCTGGACGGCGAACCATTCCTTCATGGAAGGCCGGGGGTTGCGGGCCGGTGATTATCTTATGACCGGCACCTGCACCGGCATGCGACCTCTGGAACGCGGAGATTCCGTGATGGCGGATTTTGGTTCGATGGGGACGATCAGCGCGTCGTTTCCGTGAGGGACGCGCGCTTCGTCTCACGCTGGTCCATATCCGCCACCGCCCGGTGTCGCCAGCACGATACGGCTTCCGGGTTGAACCAGATGTTGGGCTTTCGGATCGGCGGGTTTGCCATCGATCTCTAGCCGGCCCGGCGCGCCCTGGCCGCCGCCAGCGATGCCGTTGGCGGGGGCCTTGATGCGCTCGGCTAGGAAGGCGACCGCTCCGGGCTTGGAACCGGTATATTCCAACTCCACCTCTTGGCCCGAACCGCCAGTAAATTGACCGGGCCCCCCCGATCCCTCGCGCAGGGACCGCCGGATGACGCGGATTGGCAGGCGATGCTCGATTTCCTCGGCGGGCGTGGTCGAGATGTTGGACGGCCAACTGACGCAGGACAATCCATCTCCCGAGGCCGAGGCGCCCATGCCGCCATTGTAAAAAAACAACCCGGCGACGGGTGAGCCGTCGGGTCGGCTACCATTGATATTCACGCACCAGATCGGCGAGCCGGCACCCGCGAGGACCTTGTCCGGCGCTATCCCCGCTAAGGCGTCCATTACCAGGGCGGGGATGTAATGCCCGGTCAGCACGCGGCTGCCGACCGATGCTGGGTGGAGTGGGTTGACAATGCTGCCCTCGGGCGCGGTCAGGGTGATCGCCCTCAACGCGCCATCATTGTTAGGCAGTTCCGGCGCGAGGGCTGCCTTGATCGCGTATGAAGACATGGCACGGGTATAACAAAGCGGGCAATTCACCGCCTTGGCGACCTGTTCGGACGACCCGGCGAAATCAATCCGGACCTCGTCGCCGGCGATCTCCACCGCTACTTTGATCTCGACCGGCGTGTCGGTGAGGCCATCTGTTTCAACTCGTGCGGCATAGTGTCCATCGGGCAGCGCGGTGATGGCCTGGCGGACCGCAGCCTCGGTTCGTTCCCGCACGACGCTAGATAATTCGCTTAAATCGGTGAGACCATAGGTGGCGATCAACTCGTTGATCCGCCGTTCCATGATCGCCAGCGCGCCGAGCTGTGCCTCCAGATCGCCTTCAACCTGATCCGCCATTCGAACGTTCTTGCGCAAGATCGCCATAAGAGTCTGGTTCGGTACCCCGGCTTCGTGCAGCTTCAGCAGTGGGATTTGCAAGCCTTCTTCATAAATTTCTCTCGGCTCGGGAGAGCGGATCTTGCCACCTATATCTGGCGCGTGCGCGGTGCTGGCCGCGAAGCCGACCAGGGTCGATCCACTGAAAAGTGGGCGACAGACCGAGATGTCCGGCAGATGCCCGGTGCCCATATGCGGGTCGTTGGTGATCAGCACATCGCCCGGGGTCAAGGTTGCTGGAGGGAAGGCGGTGATGAAATGCTTCACCGTGTCCGGCAGGGTGCCGATAAAGGACGGAATGCTGTCGCTTGCCTGGGCGAGTGCAAAACCCTCTGCATCGGTTACGACACATGAAAAGTCATACGATTCCCGCACAACCGTTGAGAAAGCTGAGCGAAGCAGCGAGGCGGCGGCTTCGTCGACCGCAGCGATCATCCGGTTCCACAGGATTTCGAGATGGATTGGATCATCTAGGCTGGTCGTGGCCGCCTCGCGTTGGTTATCCGTCGTGTCGATATCGATTATCATGTTCCCGGCGCCATCGATCGTAAGCCGCGCTTTGTCGGGCAGGACTGTGGTCGATTGACCTTCCTCAATGATCGCCGCACCTGAGAACGTCAGATTTGCCGGCAGGGCGGAGCGGGTATGCACGCGAACGGCGCGTGCGTCCTCCCATCCTGGCAGCCTTACAGGACGGACGCGTTCCGGGACCTCGTCCCCGCTGAGCTCGGCAAGGCGTGGCATGAGACCCGCCGGTACGGTGGGCGCTTGCATGGTAATACGCGCAGTCATCAATTCCACGGGCACGGAATCCAGTCGACGGCCATAGGCGTGCTCATGCGCTTTGTGGAAAGCCTCGGTGATCGTGGCGGCTGGGTCCGCTTGCTTTAGCGACGGGGTGATGTCGACCACCAGCACCGCGCCTTGACCGGCATAGCGTAATTCCGCGAGACGATGCGTGGTGCTCACCGCGTCGCCAGCCGAGGCCGCCACGACCTTTCGCGCGTCGTCTTCCAAGGCCACGTAGGATCGATTCAATTCGACGAAACTTAAATCATGGACCCGCGCGCCGACCGCGGCCGTACGATCAGCCCGCGCCGGCGCCACTGCGAGCCCCAGGGCGGAGGCTACGCCCGCTGCCGGTGGGATGATGACTCTTGAGATGCCTAGCCGTCCGGCGACCGCGCAGGCATGGACAGGCGCCGCGCCGCCGGTGGCGTAGAGTGTGTAATCGCGAGGGTCCCGACCCTTTTTCGCCAGATGCACCTGTGCCGCCCGCGCCATGGTTTCGCAGACCACCTCGTGAATGCCCAACGCGGTGGCCGGGCTGGTCATCTCTAAACTGTTCCCAAGCCGCTCCGCGGCCACGTGGGCGGCGTCCACGTCGATGGTAAGAGCGCTTGAAGAGAACCCGGCGGGATCGAGGTACCCAAGCAGCATATCGGCATCCGTCACCGTCGGCTCGGTGCCACCTCGTCCATAACAAGCGGGGCCCGGCACCGCGCTTGCGCTGCGTGGGCCGACCTTAAGCAGACCGAGCTTGTCGCGCCGGGCGATACTGCCGCCTCCGGCGCCAATTTCGACGAGCTCCACCGTTGTAATATTCACTGGCAAGCCGCTTCCAGGCGCGAACCGACGCTCGCGGGCGGCTTCAAAGCGATAGGCGACCTCGGGCGCGCCATCATCGACGATCGCGATTTTCGCAGTTGTCCCGCCCATGTCGAAGGCCAGGAGACGGTTCTCGCCGGCTGCCCCGCCGATCAAGGCTGCAGAGAGCGCGCCTGCCGCAGGGCCCGACTCGAGCAATTGGACGGGTACCCGCCGAGCTTCCTCCACATGGGTCAGGCCTCCGTTAGAGAGCATCAGCATCAACGGCGCGGTAACGCCGGCGCTCCGCAGAACTGAGACCAAACCGTCTATATATCGCCCGGCCAGCGGTTTGATGAAAGCGTTAATTACGGCGGTCGAGGTGCGCTCGAACTCCCCGGACTCGCGGCTAACCTCGGAAGAAAGTGTGACCGACAAGTCTGGGTGGCGGGACCGAATAAGCGCGCCCGCCCGTTCTTCGTGTCGGGAATCGACATGCGCGTTAATAAACGCGACCGCTATGGACTCAGCGCCGGCCACGACCAGTTTATCGGCGGCCTCAACAACACCCGCTTCGTCCAATGGGGTAAGTATGGTCCCATTCGCGGCGATGCGTTCGGCGGTCTCCAAGCGCATCGACCTTTCCACCAGGGGAGAAGGAAAGCTTAGGAATAGATCGTAGATGTCATATTTGCGTTCCCGGCCGAGTTCCAACGTGTCGCGAAAGCCCTTGGTCGTTATCAAGGCAGTTTTAGCGCCTCGCCGCTCGATCACGGCGTTGCTGAACAAGGTGGTCGCATGAACCACGCGGGCGATGGTCGCGCCGCCGCCAATCCCGGGTAGCAACTCGGTGATGCCGTGACCGACGCCGGCTTGCGGGTCGTCCGGGGTCGTCAGGACTTTCGCGGTTTGGCAAATCCCCGTGGCAAGGTCCAGGGCGACAAGATCGGTGAAGGTGCCGCCGATATCAATTCCGAGAGCGTGGCGTGGCGGAGTGGGAGCGTCTGGCATCGGTTGGACCTTATTTTATGTGACTGTTCCGAGTATGCCTCGGGAAGGCACCCTGGGAGTATGTCGCGCACCGGTGCGCGAGGGAACGATCAAGGTTCCGATCACTAGGGGCAACGGGAAAATAGGGTGTGGACGCATTCCCGTGTGG
>JAPKDN010000755.1 GCA_028822575.1 Alphaproteobacteria bacterium
TTGTGTAACTAACTAATATAATAAAATCAATTACTTAACTAATAAACCCTATTCCCACTCGATCGTTCCGGGCGGCTTTGAGGTAATATCGTAAGTTACCCGATTGATGCCTCTAGACTCGTTGATAATCCGTGTCGCGACACGGCCCAGAAAATCATGCGGAAACGGGAAATAATCCGCCGTCATGCCATCAAGCGAAGTCACCGCCCGGAGCGCGCAGGCATACTCATAAGTGCGGGCATCGCCCATCACACCAACCGTCCGCACCGGCAACAACACTGCAAAGGCCTGCCAGATTTCGTCATAGAGGCCAGATTTGCGAATCTCGTCGAGATAAATCGCATCGGCGTTACGAAGGATTTCGAGCTTGTCGGCGGTGATTTCACCAGGGATACGGATCGCCAGACCAGGGCCAGGGAATGGGTGTCGGCCTACTAGGCTTTCCGGCAAGCCCAACTCGCGCCCAAGGTTTCGCACCTCATCCTTGAACAACTCCCTCAGCGGCTCCACCAATTTAAGGTTCATCCGCTCTGGCAAACCCCCAACATTATGGTGGGATTTAATCGTCACGCTAGCGTCACCGACGATGGAGACACTCTCGATCACGTCAGGATAGAGCGTACCCTGAGCCAGGAACTCGACGCCCTTGATGCGGGTTGCCTCGCTGTCGAAAACATCGATGAAAAGGCCACCGATAATCTTGCGTTTGGTCTCCGGGTCCGAAACGCCAGCCAGCTTACCGAGGAACAGTTCGCTCGCGTCCTTGTGGACCAACGTCATATTGTAATTGTTCCGAAACAAATCCACTACCTCGTCCGCCTCACCCTTGCGGAGCAGGCCGTGGTCAACAAAAACACAGGTTAGTTGGTCTCCGATAGCCTCCTGGATCAACACCGCGGTGACAGACGAGTCTACACCTCCTGACAGCCCACAAATCACTTTGGCCGCCCCAACCTTGTCACGGATCGACTGGACCGCCTGGGCGCGAAACGCTGCCATGGTCCAGGTCCCAGTACAACCGACCACCCCATGAGTAAAGGCACGCAACAACGCCGCTCCTTGAGTCGTATGGACGACCTCGGGATGGAACATGGTGCCATAGTAGCGCCGCTCGTCATCAGCGATGATCGCGAAGGGCGCGCCACCGCTCTTGCCAACGACACGGAAGCCAGTTGGCAACTCAATCACTCGGTCGCCGTGGCTCATCCAAACCTGCTCGCGCGCGCCAGCCAACCACACGCCCGAAACATCACCGTCAAACAAGGCGCAACGTTCGGAAACCTCGACCTCTGCGCGACCGAACTCTCTATGCACAGAGCGCTCCACCCGTCCGCCAAGCTGTGCACACATGGTTTGCTGACCATAACAGATACCGAAAACTGGAAGCCCCGACTCGAACACGTAATCCGGCGCGCGGGGCGTGTCGACCTCCAACACCGACGCCGGGCCGCCAGACAGGATGATACCCTTGGCGCCAAAACTTTCAATGCGCTTAGGATCGGCATTAAACGGCAAAATCTCGCAGTAAATTCCGGTTTCCCGCACCCGGCGCGCGATCAGCTGAGTGACCTGGCTGCCGAAGTCTAAGATCAGGATGCGGTCGGTCATAAGCGGGGCGCCCCGAGTGATGAGGTGGAGGCGCAGGAGGATACGCGCGGGACCAGACTGGGGCAAGGCTGGGCAGACAGCCCCTAGGACACGAACCCGTTTGGGCGTCGGCAATACGCCACACAACGAGCACAATCACACAATAAACCTTCAGATAACGACCAAATAATTTCCGAGACAACCCATAGCGTGTTTTCGTAGGTGAAAGTCTAATGGTGAACGGCCCCCCCTGAGTACGAAATCGTTAAGAACGAGCTCGCTAGGAGCGTCGGCAGCGGTTGACCTACCAATACTGCCGGCAATTGCCTCTATGGCTAACCGACAAAGTCCCAAGCGCCTGCCGCCTCAGCAAGGAGCGGGTCGAGGACGTTATGGAGATAGTCCACATCGCCAGAAGACTAGCCCATGAAGAGTTCGTGGCGACGACCAGGATGTACTCGAACATCAACTCAACCTTGCCGCTTAAGCATGACTGCCCGATGCTCGGCGGTGCCATGCGACTGACACATCGCGGGCAACAGACGGTGGTGACCCCCTTCACTCTCACGGGCGAAATCGTGCCGGTGATCACGGTCGGCGGGGTCACCCATTCGATGGACGAGGGATTGGTAACGATCGGTACCTTTACATAGAATGTCAACATACTAACACGTTCTTTGAATTCTGAGGCCTCCGAATATATGCTGGATAAGCGAATATTGGAGCTGATGGCCCAGTTCATTAAGTTACCACTGCGCGCATC
>JAPKDN010000756.1 GCA_028822575.1 Alphaproteobacteria bacterium
GGACGCGCCAAGATGTTGCTAAGCAAACTTTACTATCGTGATAATTTCCGTTTCATCGGTGACGATTAGAATTTTTTGAGGCAGGGGGTTTTGGCACTTCGGTCATGTCATGAATGGTTTTCATCTTCCTAATCCAAGCTGGAAATGGTTAATTATCCTTATACGTCGCGATAATAACTGGGCCATTTGGCTATTGAGATTCAATCAGGGGAAAACTTATGACCACGCTTGCACAACAACTCTGGACTTGTCGCCGAGACGGTGGCGCTATCGACATTCCGGCGGATGGCGGTCCCTCTGATGTGAGTGCGGCCTTGGAAATTCAACGGGAAGCCGTCGCGATCTCCGGTTTGGGCAGCGTCGGCTTTAAGGTGGGCTCGACCAGCGCCGAAGCGCAAAAAGTCCTCGGGACGACGGAACCAGGCGCGAGCCCTGTCCTGTTAGATTATTTTTTTGAGGGCCCGGCTGAGATACCCGTAGACGTGGCGCATGAGCCGGCGGTGGAGGGTGAATTTGCGTTACGGCTCGCGCGTGACCTGCCGCCCCGTGACGAAGAATATAGTTTCAACGATGTTTGGGACGCGGTGGAAGGTGTGGCGGGGGCGATTGAAGTTGTCGGCTCCAGATTCGTGGGCGGGCTCGTCGGGAAAGGCCGATTGCTGACGACGGCGGATTTTGGCGCGAATATCGCTCTCGCGGTCGGGCCTTGGACTAGTGATTGGAAAGGCTTCGACTTGGCCGCGCACGAGGTCCACGTATCACTTGATGGTACGGTGCGAGAATCAGGGACCGGCGCCCGCGCGCTCGGTCATCCGGTCAACGTGCTACAATGGCTCGCCAACAAGCAATCGCAAACTGGTCGTGGGTTATTCGCGGGTGAAATTATCTCCACTGGCACCTGCACTGGTCTTCTCTCTGTGGCACCTGGCGATAATGTGGTCGCGGATTTCGGTGCACTCGGTCAAGTTGAGATTCGGTTTTCGCGCTAGCCTCACTGTTGCACCTGCGGCGGTACCGGAGAGAGCACCTGTTTGCCGTTGAAATGGGCGAGCAGGTTGTCGCATACGAGATCACCCATCGCGCGGCGTGTCTCGTGGGTGGAGCTGGCGATATGCGGGGTCAGTACCACGTTTTCCATCGCCATCAGTTCAGCCGAAACTTGTGGCTCACCGTCGAATACATCGAGGGCTGCACCAGCGATCCTTTTGTCGCGCAGAGCCGCAACCAAAGCCGTTTGATCGACTATGGGGCCGCGTGCAGTGTTGATCAGATAACCTTTGGAGCCCAAGGCGGTGAGGATATCTGCGTCGACGAGTCCGCGCGTTGCGCCGCCGCCTTCGCAAGCGACCAACAGTATATCGCTGGCGGCCGCTAGATCGCGCAGGGTTGGATAAGATAGGTAGGACAAGTCGCCCATCGGTTTGATGTCGTAATAGGCGATGTTGAGGCCGAAGACTTCGGCGCGCCGGGCGACAGCTCTCCCGATCCGACCGAGACCAAGAATGCCGAGGCGTTTGCCACGCACGGTCGTACCGAGGTCCATGCGTCCTTGCAGCCATTTGCCGCTCCGCAGGAACCGCTCGGCCTCGCCGATCCGGCGCGGGGCCATCAAGATGAAAGTCATGGCGAGGTCAGCGACATCACCTGTCAACACTTCTGGTGTGTGAGTAACTATCACGCCCCGCGCTTGTGCAGCGGCCACATCGGTCGCATCGAAGCCGACACTGAAGGATGAAATGATCTCGAGATTTTCCAGTCGTTTGATGAGATTGGCGTTCGGGCCCTTCATGCCGCCTGCGACGATACCGCGAATGGAGGAACCAACATTATCCAGTAGTTTGTCTGGATCCTCCGGATTGACGAAGTCGTGCAAGGTGAATTCTTTTGCCAGCCGCTCGATGAGAAACGGCGGCAATTGTGCTACTTGCAGCAGGTCGACCACGTTGGACATTCCTTCTTTGTGATTTGCGCACCCTCAGTGACTACCCAACAGGCGCGGCTTTCCCTCAGCAGATAGGGCGATACCATTATTGTACCAGAGGTGAAGGGCGAGAGTGATCAATGCTTGAAGTAAACCGTTTGGGCGAACAAGTAGGCGCGGAAATCCTTGGGGTCGATGTGCGCGATCTCGCAGATGGGGATTTCGCGGTCATCTATCAGACGTGGCTCGACTGTAATGTCATTTGCGTGCGTGATCAGTCCTTGGAAAAAGTTGAGGAATTTTTCGCTTATAGCCGCCGTTTCGGGCATCTTCACGAGCATCCCTCGAAAAGCACCCGGCATTCTGAATATTCAGAACTTACCGTGCTGGGCACCGATAAGTTCAATGCCGATGGAAGCCTGAACG
>JAPKDN010000757.1 GCA_028822575.1 Alphaproteobacteria bacterium
GACCCCGTCGACACCCAAACAGTATCCTGTTAGCCAACTGCCAAAGTACGGAGACAACGATGCCTGACCTCGACCCACTTCCCGATTACACTCGATTATTCAACCTTACCGGTAAAACCGCGATAGTGACGGGTGCCGGCGGAATTCTGGGCCGACATTTCGCGGCTGCCCTGGCGGCGCACGGCGCGGCCTTGGCCCTGGTGGATATCGACGGTGACAGGATCGACGCACTGGCGGCCAAGCTTCAAGCTAAGCACCCAGCCAAAATGTTGGCGCTCCCATGCGACCTCGCCGACCCGACCGCCATCGACGACATGATCCAGGCGGCGACCAAGGCCTTGGGGGGCATCGACATCGTACACAATAACGCCGCGACTAAGGGTGACTCGCTTGAGGCTATGTTCGCTCCCGCCGAGTCCTACGCTCCGGAAACTTGGCGCCAACACATGGCGGTCAATCTTGATGGGGCTTTCCACATCATGAAATCTTCGGGAGCCTTGATGTTGAAACAGGGCCGGGGCGGCAGCATAATCTCAACGGCTTCGATTTATGGTTTGCTTGGAGCGGATGATCGAATTTACGAAGGCTCGAATTACATGGGCATGCAAATCAACACACCACCGAGCTACGCTGCAGCCAAAGCTGGATTGATTGGGCTGACCCGATATTTCGCGGCACGGTGGGGTTCCGATGGAATCCGCGTGAACGCAATCGCGCCTGGCGGAGTCGAAAGTGGCCAAAACAATGTTTTCGCACAACGTTATAGCGCCCGTGTTCCCATGGGCCGCATGGCCCGCGCCGAAGAAATCGTTGGCGCCGTGGTCTGGCTGGCATCCGACGCGGCCAGCTATGTCACCGGCCAGGTCATTTCAGTGGATGGCGGCCTTACCGCCTGGTAGCGACGACCGCGCTATAGATCCACGAAACGGGATAGCAACGAAAGCCCGGTTCGCGCGCTACGCTCAGGATGAAACTGAACCCCAGTCAGATTACCGCGCCGAGCCGCCGCCGTCAGGCGATGGCCATGGAACGAGAATGTTGCCAATGTATCAGTCGGGTCGCTCGGGCTAGGAACATAGCCGTGCATAAAATTCATCGCGTCTCCAGCCCCCAAACCCGCTAGTATGGAGCCGTCCCAATCGCCCCCATCGGGTGGTGCGATAGAGGCCCACCCAGTGTTTGGATACTTCACCCAGCCTCCATTCGTTGCCGTTTCGGGGATACGTTCGACGGTCCCCGACATCAACCCTAGCCCGGGCGTATTGCCATTCTCGGCACTTGAGTCGAATAGCATTTGCATCCCGACACAAATGCCCAACAACGGGCGCTCGGTCTCGGCGAAAGCCAGCACTTCATCGCGGAAACCCTGACGGTCCAGGCGTTCCATGCAGGTCGCGAAATCACCCACGCCAGGAATAATCACCCGATCCGCCGCGCGCAGATCCGACGCGTGCTTGGCGACCACCGCGTCGGCGCCTATCGCTTCAAGCGCGTGATAGACACTGAAAATATTGCCAACCCCGTAGTCGGCGATGACGATCCCGCTCATGCGTCCTACCTCACCCACCTGACCGGTACCGACCGATCGCGGCAAGCCTCTCGGATATCCTCAAAAGTCACGCGCCGATAGTGCAGCATATCGGCAATTGCCACCCCATCGACGGAGGTCGCCCGTGTCAGGGCCTCTAGATCATCGACACCGCCCATGCCGCCGGACGCAACAACAGGCACATTGACGGCTTCGCAAACGCCGGCGATCAGGTCGACATCAAATCCCTTGCGCGTGCCTTCCTGGTCCACCGACGTCACCAAAACCTCGCCGGCACCGTGCTCGACGGCTTCTCGGGCCCATTCCATTACATCCCTGCCGCTATGGTCTCGACCATTGTTGGTCAGAGCCTCCCAACCGCCATCGCTCGTCGCGCCACGGCGCTTGGCCTCGACCGAGAGGACGACCGCTTGACTGCCAAAACGGTTCGCCAAAGACGAAATCAGTGTCGGGTCCTCGGTGGCGGCGGTGTTGATCGCGACCTTGTCGGCGCCGGATCGCAGCAGCGCATCCGCGTTCTCCACCGAACGGATACCCCCGCCAACAGTGATCGGCACAAAACAATGCCGCGCGGTGCTTTTGACGATATCCAGCAGGTTGTTGCGTCCGTAGAGACTGGCGACCGCGTCCATGTAGATCAGCTCGTCGCAGCCCTGTTCATAATAGCGCCGCGCGTGCTCTCCTGGATCGCCCATGACTCGCAGGCCTTCCAGGTGTATCCCCTTGATAAGATTCGGTCCCTTAACGTCCAGTCGAGCGACCAGACGCAACGTGGAATCTCCGTCGCTTAACC
>JAPKDN010000758.1 GCA_028822575.1 Alphaproteobacteria bacterium
TTTAACTTGGCCCAAATTTCTCCCGATCGACCACCCCGGACGTGATCGATCTCGTCGCGGATCAAGGTCTTTAAACCGTCGCGAAGCGTCAAAGGAGCAATCGCCACCTTGCTCATCTCGGCGGGCGCGGCATAGCCGGTCATGTAATTGAAGATCCGCGCGGCATCCCTGCACATCTCAGGATCACACGTGAAGAACGACAGATCCGCGTAAATCTTAGCGGTGATCGGGTGATAATTGCCGGTGCCAAAATGGGCGTAGTTACGCAGACGGCTCCCTTCTCGCCGGACAACCAGGGAAATCTTCGCATGGGTCTTCAGATCCACAAAGCCATAGACGACCTGAACCCCCGCCCTTTCCAGGTCCCGCGCTAGCTGAATATTGGTTTCCTCGTCGAACCTGGCTTTGAGTTCCACCATGGCGGTGACCGACTTTCCCGCCTCGGCAGCCTCGATCAGCGCCTCGACAATCGGTGAGTCCTGGGTCGTTCGGTACAGCGTCTGCTTGATCGCCACGACCGCCGAGTCGGCCGCCGCCTGCCGGAGAAACTGTACCACGACATCAAAACTTTCATAGGGATGATGCACAATGATGTCCTTAGCACGAATCGCCGCCAGACAATCTCCACCGAAATCTCTAATTCGCTCTGGAAAGCGCGCGTTGAACGGCGCCCATAACAGATCCGGGCGCTCACCAGAAATCAGCTGGGCCAACTCAGGAAGTCCGACCAACTCACCGAGCGAGAATATATCCTCCTCAGAACATCCAAGCGCCTGCACGACGAAGGCGCGAAGATCTTCCGGCATGGAGCTGCTTATACCAAGGCGGATGACATTACCGCGGCGGCGGCGGCGAAGCGCGGACTCAAAAGAGTCTACCAGATCCTCCGCCTCTTCATCGATTTCCATTTCGCTGTCACGCAAGACCCGAAAGATGCCTTCGCCGACCAGGTCGAAATCTGGGAAAACCGACGCGATATGTTCTAAGACAACCTGCTCCGTCGCGATGAAGCGGATTACGTCTCCAGGCAACCGCACGAAACGATTGACCTGGGAGGGCAATGGCAAAAGCGCTTCCATGTCATGACCATCGGCCAGCCGATTCAAACGTAGGACCAGACAGGCGCCCCGGTTTGGGAAAAACGGGAACGGGTGCGCCGGATCAATGGCCAACGGCGTTAGTACCGGGAAGATCTGGTCAAGAAAATACCCCTTGAGCCAAACCCGATCGCCGTCAGTCAGTTCCTCGTAGTCTATAAGATGAAAATCAGCATCCTTCAGCTCTCGTCGCACCTCGCGCAGTGTTTCCTGTTGAGCCGTGACAAGTTTCGCCACTTCCCGAGAGATCGCGGCGAGTTGTTGCGACGGCGTCAGCCCATCCGGGCTCGGCGTGGAAACCCCAGCAGCCACCATCCCCTTCAGGCCGGCGACACGCACCATATAAAACTCGTCGAGATTAGCGCTTGATATCGCCAGGAAACGCAAACGCTCCAGCAGGGGTGAGCGAGAATTTCCTGCTTCCTCCAACACCCGCGCGTTGAAGGCCAACCAGGATAATTCCCGATTGAAAAACCGTGTCCCGTGCGTTGAAAGGTCCCGCGCCGGTGGTACGACTTCAAAGCTGCTCATCATCGCATCCATCGTTCAGCCAGCGCGAAAAGCGCGCCAAGCCCAGACTATCATGCCAGAATCAGCGATTTTATGACAGATTTATGATAGGATCACACGATTGCTATTCCAGAGCGACGATAGCAACGATGACCAAAATCGTGATACAGAGAGTCTCATCGCTGCTTGAAGGGTACAAACCAGGTCCGAGACTACCATGGCGACTTCTCTTTTACGCATCGATTGCAGCCTGAAAGCCGCCGGGACTCTTAGTAGGCGGATGGGTGATCAGGCACTGCGGGCGCTCTCCGGCTACGCACCCGACGCGAGGGTCACCCAAAGGGTTCTCGCCGTCGATCCAGTGGCCCCAGTCGACGCGGGATTCACCGCCTCGATGATCACCCATCAGGCCGCCGAGATGGAGAAAACCGACACGCGGCTACTCACCACGCCGATGCGTAACTTCACTGTTCCCGAGGCACTTAAAGGCTGGGATCGATAAGGTCGCCAGCTTTAGCCAGACCTTTAGGAGCACGCCGAACGGACAAATCGACTTTTTGGCGGATCGATCGACATTCATCGTCATCGTGGCGGATGGCTTTTTCAGCGACGACCGGACCGTCTGACACCCTATCTGCGCTATATTAACGCCACCATCGGCATTGACCTTTGCTTCATCTTTTTGGAAGGCCTGTCACCCCCACAGCCTTTGCAGCCCTGCCACCTCCCGCTATG
>JAPKDN010000759.1 GCA_028822575.1 Alphaproteobacteria bacterium
CCAGTCTACTTCACTTATGACGAGGGATAATTCGAGCGTGGCCTCGCCGAACAAGATTCTGGTTACTGGTGGCGCCGGGTTCATCGGGTCGGCGGTTATCCGGCTCCTGGTTGCGGAAATTGGTTGCGCTGTTGTTAATGTCGACAAGTTGACCTACGCGGCTAACCCATCGTCGTTAGCGTCAATCGACCAGTCACCCCTCTATGCGTTCGAGCAGGTCGATATCTGTGATCATGGCGCGGTTAGAGCCGTGCTTGAACGTCACGCGCCTGACGCGATCATGCACTTGGCCGCCGAAAGTCATGTTGATCGGTCGATCGATGGCCCTGGTGATTTCATTCATACTAATATCGTCGGTACCTTCACGTTGCTGGAAGCCGCCCGGGGATATTGGTCACGGCTCTCCGAGGACAAGAAGGAGAGCTTCCGTTTTCATCACATCTCCACCGATGAGGTTTTCGGTTCTCTAGGCGCCCAAGGTACATTCACCGAGGGAACTCGGTACGATCCGCAATCACCGTATTCCGCCAGCAAGGCCTCGTCAGATCATCTGGTTCGTGCCTGGCAAAAAACCTATGGTTTACCGGTGGTTTTGAGTAATTGTTCGAACAATTACGGCCCATACCATTTTCCAGAAAAGCTGATCCCCCTGATGATCATTAAGGGCCTCAAGGGGGAGCCATTGCCAGTTTATGGCAAAGGCGAGAACGTGCGGGATTGGCTTTATGTCGATGATCACGCCCGCGCGCTTTGGTCGATTCTTTCTCGAGGCCGCCCGGGCGAAAGTTATAATGTGGGTGGCAACGAAGAGGTCGCGAATATCGAGGTTGTCACCCGCGTTTGCGCGCTGCTCGACGAATTAGTGCCGCGCGCCGATGGTGGTGAACGCACGGGTCAGATCACTTATGTCCAGGATCGTCCTGGGCATGACTTCCGTTATGCCATCGATGCCAGCAAGCTTACCAATGAGCTGGGATGGACGCCCCGAGAAACCTTTGCGACTGGATTGCGCAAGACCGTTAGCTGGTATCTGAAGAACACGGATTGGTGGGAACAGATTCTGGATGGACGCTACACCGGGCAACGCCTAGGCGTAACCCCAGACTCAAAAACCTGACGTGGGTAAACGCATCCTAGCCACCGGCGGTGGCGGACAGGTCGGCACCGAGCTCATACGTCGCGCCAAGCCATGGGATACCGAGGTACAAGCGCTTACCCGAGCTGAACTCGACATCACTGACCCCGAAGCCATCCACGAAATCCTAGAGACCGCGCGCGCCGACGTGGTGATTAATGCCGCAGCCTATACCGCGGTCGACAAAGCCGAGGAAGAGTCAGAACGAGCATTCGCCGCGAATGCCGAAGCGCCGGGGTATATTGCCAAGGCGTGCGCCAATCTGGGCATTCCCCTAATCCACATATCCACCGACTATGTTTTTGAAGGTGATAAGATTGGCTCCTACCGCGAGACTGATCCCGTCAGCCCTCTTGGCGTATACGGCGCTTCCAAGGAAGCGGGCGAGCGCGCCGTACGCGAGGCATTGGACAGCCATGTGATTATGCGAACCTCTTGGGTCTATGCCGCCCATGGAGGGAACTTCGTGCGCACCATGCTTCGGGTTGGTGCCGAGCGCGATAGCTTACGTGTCGTCGCCGATCAGAAAGGCACGCCCACCTTCGCCGGCGACATAGCCGACGCAGCTTTATCTATCGCCGCCAAGATCTTTGGCGAGGAAGCAACTCCTTGGGGCACCTATCATTACACCGCTAAGGGCCAAACAACGTGGCATGGATTCGCCGAGGCTATTTTCGATATCGCCGGGCAAACGCTTGGGCATCGTCCATTGATCGAAGCAATCGCCACCAGCGAATACCCCACGCCAGCAAAGCGTCCGGTGAACTCGGTACTGGATTGCGCCAAGATCGACGCCAGTTTTGCGCCGCCAAGACGCCCATGGCATGAGGGGCTAGCGGAAGTTCTGGATGAACTGGTAAAAGCCTAGCAAGGCTGACACAATTTTATTTGGGTATGTCCAGATGCGAGACATCATCCTAAACAAGGATTCAGGGGGGCGTGAAGGTCGCGGGATGAATGATCATGGCCGCTCTCTGCGCCAGGTGGTTATATCGTGGGGCTGGTAAGGCTCCTTCTCATATATCTGGTTGCCGTCATGGTCGTCACCGTGGGTGTGGTTTGGGCGGTTTTCGAATTCAACCTTTTACCTTTCCATAAAGCCGAGGGAAATCGCCCACAGATTGAGCCTTTGCGGCGGATCATGCCGCCAGAAACAAGGCGAGAAACAAGACAGGCCATTGATCAAGACGCTGGGGCCATGGCA
>JAPKDN010000760.1 GCA_028822575.1 Alphaproteobacteria bacterium
TGGTCGCGTCGGCGGGATAAGGGGTCGCGGCCGTTGGCCGCGAGCAGCAGCGCTCCGGCAGCTAGGAAAACCGCCCGGATTACGCCGTTTCCTTGTAGAGCTCTCGACCGATTAACATCCGGCGGATCTCAGAGGTGCCAGCGCCAATCTCATAAAGCTTGGCGTCGCGCAGCAAACGACCGGTCGGGTAGTCATTGATATAGCCATTACCGCCCAGGCACTGGATCGCCTCCAGCGCCATCCAAGTGGCCTTCTCGGCGGCGTAAAGGATCGCGCCGGCGGCATCCTTCCGGGTCACCTCGCCCCGGTCACAGGCCTTGGCAACGGCGTAGACGTAGGACTTAGAGGCGTTCATCGTCACGTACATATCGGCAATCTTGCCCTGCATGAGCTGAAACTCACCGATTGGCTGGCCGAACTGTTTCCGCTCATGGACATAAGGCACCACCACGTCCATGCAGGCCTGCATTATGCCAAGCGGACCAGCGGAGAGCACCGCACGCTCGTAATCAAGGCCGCTCATCAAAACGTTCACGCCCCGGTTCAGGCCACCTACAATGTTCTCCTCGGGCACCTCGCAATTCTCGAACACCAACTCGCAGGTGTTAGAGCCGCGCATCCCCATTTTGTCGAGCTTGGGAGAGGTCGAGAACCCCTTCATACTTTTCTCGATAATGAAGGCCGAGATGCCACGTTGATGCGCTTCCGGATCCGTCTTGGCGTAGACGACCAGAGTATCCGCATTGGGGCCGTTGGTAATCCACATCTTGGTGCCGTTAAGGATGTAACGATCACCCTTCTTAACCGCGCGGGTCTTCATGCCTACCACGTCCGATCCAGCGCTTGGCTCGCTCATCGCCAATGAGCCGACATGTTCGCCCGAGATCAGTTTTGGTAGATATTTTTGCTTTTGCTCCTCAGTGCCGTTCAGACGGAGCTGGTTGACGCAGAGATTGGAATGCGCACCATAGCTCAGCCCGACTGCCGCAGAGGCCCGGCTCATTTCCTCGACCGCGACCACATGTTCCAGATAACCCATTCCGGTGCCGCCATATTCTTCCTCGACGGTAATCCCAAGCACTCCAAGGTCACCCATTTTCCGCCAAAGGTCCGCTGGGAAGTCGTCGGATTTCTCGATATCGGCGGCGCGCGGCGCGACTTCGTCCGAGGCGAAGGACCGCACCGAGTCGCGCAGCATGTCGGCGGTTTCGCCCAGATCGAAATTCAGACTGGGATAGTCGTTGGGGATCATCATTCTCTCCGTTAAGGCCGTGTCAGGCCCTGGTTAATCACGCGGGCCAGGGTCGGGCCGAATTACAGGGGCGACGACGCGGGAGGCGCATCGTTCCTGCCCTCCAACAACATAAGCGTCACCAACGCGGTCGCGACAAGTTTTTCTTCGTTATCCGACACCGTAAGGACATCGGCGCGTGATACCACCAGGGTCCGCCCGGGCTTTATCACCCGCCCCCGCGCCACCAGGCTCTCGCCCCGTGCCGGATAGAGAAAACTCATCTTGACCTCAACAGTCAGGATACTGAAATCCAACGCCGCGAGGGTAAAGGCGGCATAGGCCCCCGCGTTATCGGCGATCGCGCCGATCACCCCACCATGAAAAAACCATGCTGCTGAGTTAGTTCCGGATGGTGGGACATGGACAGATCAACAGCACCGGGTTCTAGCAAGGTAATGCCTCCGTGGACATGATGCATGAACGGTTGGCGCGAGAAGCTGTCTCGGACGCGGGCGGCATAGCCAGGGTTAGGAGTGCTAAATATCACCATATTCTCTAGTCTCGCGAGATCCTTGGGGATTAGCAACCGCGACTGCGCCAAGAGAGCGACGTGTATCGAGGTCGAGCTTAGTTCCGATACCCTTCCGGATAACCATCGCGCCAGTGAAAGCTGTGCTTTTGCTCGGAACTTGCTTTCGAATCCCGTAAGCCAAGCCGCTTCAGGGGACTTCCTTGGATAAGAAAGCACCAGCTTTCGCTGGTGCGACGGCAGGCCTCGAAGCGAAAGCCCTTCGGTATGCAATAATCCCGACGCATAGATATGGAGCTCTCCATGCGTCTTGCCATTGCTGGTTTTAACCTTGAATCCGTAACCTTCCTGCCGGAGCCAACTAGCCTCGCGGAATTTGAGCGGTTGGCGAAACGCGGACCAGATCTCACACAAGCCTTCGCCGGCACGAACACCGTGCCCGGTGGTTTTCTAGATGCCTGTGCGGAACTGTGCATTTCGGCGGTGCCGCTGGTTTATTCGGAGGCGGGCGCGGCCGCAGCGGCGAGCGACGAAGCCTTCGATGCCTTCTTGGCGGAGATCGCCGAAGCAGTTTTG
>JAPKDN010000761.1 GCA_028822575.1 Alphaproteobacteria bacterium
CAATCATTCTAGTCGAACCACAGCTTGGCGATAATATCGGCGCCGCCGCCAGGGCAATGCTGAATTGTGGCTTGATGGATATGCGTCTTGTCCGTCCCCGTGACGGGTGGCCCAATCCGAGAGCCGAGGCGATGGCTTCTGGCGCGCTCGCGGTGCTCGACCAAGCCCGAGTATTCGAGAGCACGGCCGACGCGGTGGCGGAACTGGAATTGGTTCTCGCGACCACCGCCCGGGAGCGGGATCTTTCACGCACGGTCTTGACGCCAAGAGCGGCGGCAGATCGGATGGACGGTCATATAGCCAAGGGAGGCAAGGCTGGCATCCTGTTTGGCCCAGAACGCGCCGGCCTAGTGAATGATGACGTCATCCTCGCTGACGCGGTGATTAATGTACCGCTCAACCCGGCATTCTCATCACTCAATCTTGCTCAGGCGGTGCTTCTTGTTGGTTATGAATGGTATCAGACCGACGTGACCGTCGACGCCGAAACTGATTGGGGCGCCGCGCCGCCGGCCACGGTCGAGGATCGTGAATTTTTCTTCACCCGTCTGGAAGAGGAAATGGACGGGGCCGGTTTCCTGTTTCCGCCGCATTTGGCACCCACCATTAAGCGCAACATCCGAGCGATGTTCACGCGGACCAATCTTACGGATCAGGAAGTTCGAACCATGCACGGGGTCATAAGCGCGCTTATCAATCCTCGGAACCGAAACCGTTAGTTCCTGGGATTGACCGATCGGTTTTTTCGCCAGCGCCCCATCCCGAGATGCTAGCCCATAAACCTCGGTCAGTTCCGGTTCGGATACGACATGAGCCGGCCGATTGGTTCCTGAAATGCCTGGAAAACACGCGGCGGGTTCACGCGAATAGATTTTTCTTTTCGATCCGCGTGAACATGGCAGCCGAGCGTCTTCAGGTGGTTTCTGCCTTAAGTGCATCGAGCTGCACACGCACGCCAGCGACCATGCATGCCAAATCGGACGTCAGCATCACCATGTCGAAACCGCGCTTCACCGCGCCCGCCGCGAAAGATGCGCTTGCACAATGCATGACGGCCTTAATGCCGTGCTTGTGCGCAGTGTCGAGGATCTTGTCGCAGGTGGCGAGATGGAGTGGATCCGGGTTATCGCCCTGCGGCTCCAGATCCAGCGCTAGTGAAAGGTCGGCTGGCCCGATATAGACTGCGTCGAGGCCCGGCGTTGCACAGATGGCGTCAAGATTGGCCAAGCCTTCTTTCGTCTCGATCATCGCCATTACAACGATCTCGTCGTTCGCATGAGCTAGGTAGTCGCCGCCGCCGTAATGGAGGGCACGCACGGGCCCCACCGACCGCATCCCAACTGGCGAATAACGGCATGCGGCCACCGCCATCGCGGCTTCCGCGGCCGTATTGACCAACGGTACGATGATGCCGTACGCGCCGAGATCCAAGGCCTTCATTATAGCCGCCGGCTCGTTCCAGGCGACGCGCACGATCGGGACCGTATCGGTCTGGGATACCGCTTGAAGCATGGGCAGGACGTGACTCATTTCCGAGGTTCCGTGCTGCAAGTCGATGCACAAAGCATCGAAACCTTGGCGGGCCATAACCTCGGCCGTGATCCCATGAGCCACGGAGAGCCAGCCCAGGGTTGCGCATTTACCGTCTTGCCACATCTGTTTGATCTTGTTGGTTCGCATGGCCATACCTTCAGTGTTGTTCTTATACGGTCCGGGCCGTGAGCGCCGAAAGCAGCGCTCGAATGAATGATCCGGCAGTTTGGGCAGCGTGCCTTTTTATATCGCCATGGTCGACTCTTGATTGCCAGCAGCGGATCCGTGGAACCTTTAACCAGGCGTGTCGAACCTATTATGAGCTTGGCATACTGGGCCCGTGATCACGGGTCGCTACCTCAGACCGGTATCTTCTTTTTCCGCTTGGCTAGCATGTTGAGCGCCTCGACGATGACAGAGAAACCGACCGCCGCGTAGAGATAGCCGCGCGGAACATGAAAATGCAGGCCATCGGCGATTAAGGCCATACCGACCAACAGCAGGAACGATAGCGCCAGCATCTTGGCCGTTGGGTGGGCGTTGATAAAGCCGCTGATCGGTCCCGCCGCCGAGAGCATCACCGCCATCGCGACAATAACCGCGACGATCATGACCCAGAGATGCTCGGCCATGCCGACGGCGGTGACCACGGAATCAATGGAGAAGACTAGGTCCAGCACGATGATTTGCCCAATCACAGCGGTGAAACCGACCGTGGCGCCGCCACTTTCGTGCTCGATCTCGCCCTCGACCGCGCCGTGAATTTCGCTTGTGCCCTTGTAGATCAGGAAAAGACCGCCGGC
>JAPKDN010000762.1 GCA_028822575.1 Alphaproteobacteria bacterium
TTTGATGTGATCGGCCACCGCCGACGATTAGAGCGTCCGTCGGCCCTATTTCTAGATATCTCGAAAACCCCATTTAGGAGACCCATGATGATGGTCAGGAGGCGTTAGCGGTTGTCCTTGCTTGGTCTATCGCTCGCCAAACCCGTTCCGAGGTCGCTGGCATGCCGAGTTTCGTAATCCCAAGCGGAGCGAGCGCATCCAGGACCGCGCTGGTCAAACAGGCTACTGCGCCCACCGTTCCGGCTTCTCCGGCACCCTTTATGCCAAGCGGGTTGCGCAGGCTGGGCACCGGGTTGGTTTCGATCTCGAAGAACACCATATCGTCGGCGCGCGGCATGACGTAATCCATGAACGAGCCTGAGAGCACTTGACCATTTTGATCCCATTGCACCTGCTCGCCAAGGATCTGTCCAGCGCCCTGGACGATGCCGCCATGCAATTGACCCTTAAGTAGTAGTGGATTCATCACCGTACCCACATCGTCGACCGCGACATAGCGGACGATCCGGGTGACGCCAGTTTCCGGGTCGATCTCGACCTCCGCCACATGACAGGCGTTTGGAAAGGTTGGCCCTGGTGCCTTGAAGGTGGCGAAGCCGGTCAGTCCGCTCTCCATCCCGGGCGGTAGCAGGGCCGGCTGAAACGCCATGCCAGCGATCTCTTTCAGGCCCACTGATTTATCGGTGCCGGCGACGGTGAAGTTGCCCTCGGCGAACTCGATATCCTGTTCTGGCGCCTCCAGAGCATGGGCGGCGATCGCGCGGCCCTTGTTGATTACCTTTACCGCCGCGCCAGCCAGCGCCCCACCGCCAAGCCCGGACACCCGCGAGCCACCGGTGCCGTGCCCATAATTCACCAGATCCGTGTCGCCCTGGACATAGCGCATGGACTCGAAATCTAGGCCCAGCTTGTCGGCCAGTAATTGGCGGAACACGGTCTCGTGCCCCTGGCCGTGGGAGTGGGTGCCCATAAGGATGGTGGCGTTGCCCTGGCGATCAAAGCGGATTTCACCACCCTCGTCGAACATCCCCGCAGCCTGTTCAACCGCGTTGGCGATACCAAGCCCCAACAGCTGACCCTGGGCCTTTGCCGCCATCCGCCGCGCCTCGAAGCCGCTGGCGTCGATCATTTCCAGCGCCCGGTTCATATTAGCCTCGAACTCACCGCAGTCGTAGTTGTAGCTGAGCGGTGTTTGGTAGGGCATCGCCGAGGGTGGGATGATATTGCGCCGGCGCAGCTCCACCCGATCAATGCCAAGCTCTCGCGCCGCAAGGTCAATCGCTTGCTCGATCGCGGAGGTCGCCTCAGGCCGCCCGGCACCACGGTACGGGCCGGTAGGGCTGGTATTGGTGAACACACCCAGGATCTCCGCATGGATCGCAGGCGTCATATAGACCCCGGCCACGCCGCCGATATTGCCAAAGGCCGGCAGCGGCCCGAAATTCGACAGATACGCTCCCATATTGGCCAGGCATCGCACCCGCAGCCCAGCGAACTTGCCGCCAGGGTTCAGCGCTAACTCCACATACATGGTCATGTCACGGGCCTGTTCGTCCAAGATCCCATCAGAACGCTCATTGGTCCATTTTACCGGCCGGCCTAGCTGTTTGGCAGCCAGCAGAACCAGGGGAAACTCGGGAAAGATATTGGCCCGAAGTCCGAAGGAACCACCCATGTCGGGGCTCACGATTCGCACATGGCTATCCGGCACGCCCAGGACCTCGCTCGACAGCCAGGCCCGGATATCATGGGGAAATTGATTGCCAGATGTCAGCGTATAACGATCCTCGAACCGGTCATACGCGCCGAGTGCCGCCCGGGGCTCCATCGGATTGATGGCCACCCTAGGCATCGGCAGCACCAGCGAGGTTACATGGCTGGCATTCGCGAAGGCTGCGTCGGTAGCCGCCTTGTTCCCTTGCTCCATGCGGAAACAGATATTATCGTCGCATCCGTCCCACAGCCCCGGCGTTCCGGCCTCGATGGCACGGGTGGTATCCACGTTGACGGGTAGGCCCTCATAATCAATCTCGATAAGCTCAGCGGCATCCCGCGCCTGGGCCCGACTCTCGGCGACGACGAAGGCCACATAATCCACGACGAACGCAACTTTGTCCCGCACGAGCGCCGGTCGCGACGGCTGAAACATCGCCGCACCATCCGGCCGCTTCAACGGCACCATCTTGGCCGCGAAACATGGCATATCCCCCAGCCCCTCCGCCGCGATATCCGCCCCGGTATAGACCGCTAGCACACCGGGCGCATCTTGGGCCGCCGTCACATCGATCCTGTTGATCCGGGCATGGGCATGGGGAGAGCGCAGGAGATAC
>JAPKDN010000043.1 GCA_028822575.1 Alphaproteobacteria bacterium
TGAGCGAAAGCATCTGTTTGTAAACCGCGTCCGCGATCTCGCGACGACCATGCCCGATATTGACCAGCCACAGGCCCGACAGCGTATCGAACCAGCGCTCGCCCTCAGCATCCTCGACCCAAACACCCTGGCCACTGGTGACCAATTGCAGGCCTGTCTCGGTGGTCATGTTTCTGGCTTGCTGTGAATGCGGCCAGAAATGGGCCTCGGCGTCGGCTCGCGCTTGCTCAATATCGTAGGCGTTGGTGAGCTGTTCCATGGCTGGGGTGCTCCGCATGGTTAGAGAAAGGGGCAAGGCTTTGAGGGTAATAAAAGGCGATATCCGGGTAGGTTATCGGAAGCGCGCACGCCATCCACAGTTATTTTTGGGCAATTCCGATTCGTCATTCCTTGGTCCTTGAAATGGGCCCGCGCAAAGACAACCGAGGTACCTGTCCGGAATTGCCGCTGTCCGCGCTTTATTCGTCTTTAATCGGACATCACCGAAGCGGAGATTTGCCCCCATCGCAGATATAATAATATCCTGAGCAGGATTAGTTACCGTCAGGGCCGGTACCCCGTTCCGTACTTTCGTCACCCTGTACTCAATCTTCATAGAAAACCCTCTCGACAGCATTGCAAGTAGATGGAAATCAATGTTTGTCACAGTCGTCAAGAACGTACACCTCGCCGCCATTAAGTCAGGAGCCGCCAGTATCAGGGGCATAAAACTCCAACTCGACGGTGTTCGGCTGCTCGCTGCGTATGTTTCAGGTGAAGTTTCGGCCTTCACAACCTGGACGCCAAAAATGCTTGCGAGGAAACCGAAAGGGCAAAACCGAATTTGACCCTGTGCATTGAACTCCCCTTGCATATCATGCTTGATGATTGGAGCAAGGTTCGTGAAGGCGGGCGGCTACGAATGCAGGGTTAATTAATATAATCAGTAGCTCATATAGAGGGTCGATGCCAAACGTAAGTCGATCTAAAAATTAAGTAAATTATCAACATCGTATAACCGCGCATCGCGTTCTGGTTTTTGGTTTCCAACCCATGTCTCGCGATCATTGATTGTTGATAGGAGAAATATGGTATTTTGGGCGGCTTGATTTCGGCGACCGAGACGACCACTCAGCCAAGAATGGAGCTTGGCTAGGTCGGCAATTACTCTGAATGGAGACCGCTGTATGGAAATTCCGCACGATCCGACTGGCGCGTTCTGCCAGCACAATCATGTGGCGTTGTCCGGTCGACCTGGTGGTGCATTCGCCGGGTTGGGCTTTGGGGTTAAGGATATCTTTGATATCGCTGGCACCAAATCGAGCTTCGGGAACCCGCTATGGTTTGATACCCACGCTCCCGCCGATTCAACGGCGCCGGTGGTTCAGCGATTGCTGGACGTGGGGGCGTCGATGACTGGTCGTACGGTGTCCGATGAACTGGCCTACAGTTTGACCGGAGAAAATGTTCACTACGGAACCCCGGTGAACCCTCGTGATCCCAGTCGCATTCCCGGTGGGTCATCCTGTGGGTCCGCCAGCGCGGTAGCCGCGGGGCTAGTTGATTTCGCTCTTGGCACGGATTGTGGTGGGTCGGTCCGGCTACCAGCGAGCTACTGCGGATTACTAGGGATACGCCCGAGCCTTGGCCGGGTTTCGACCAGCGGCGTGCTGCCCTTTAGCGCGAGTTTCGATGTTGTCGGCTGGTTCGCCCGCGACGCCCAGATTTTGGCTGGTGTCGGCAAGGTGCTTTTCGATGAGCCGCGGCTAGCGCGCGAGCCCACCCGGTTGCTCCTGGCGGAGGATGCGTTCGCCTTTGTCGATCCCACCATCAGGCATGCCTTGCGGCCCGTGATACGTGGGATTAGTGACCGGCTCGGCAAGGTTGAGCGAGCCGATGTTAGTGATCCGGGCTTGGAGGACTGGTTCAATGTTTTTGGGACAATTCAGGCGTCGGAGATTTGGGCGAACCACGGGGCTTGGATTAAACGAAACGATCCGAAATTTGGCCCTGGCGTCGCTGAACGCATGGAGTGGGCGAGCGCGGTGACCGAGGAACAAGTTTTGAGCGCCCGGGTGCGACACGCGGAAATTCTCAAGCGGATTGATGATGTGTTGGGTGAGAATGACGTTCTATGCATGCCCACATCGCCTAGAATCGCACCTCTGAAGAATCAAGATCTCGACACGATCGAGGTCAAATACCGCCATCAGGCGATGGGCCTGCTTTGTGTTCCCGGCCTGGGTGGTCTGCCCCAAGTTTCGCTGCCTCTAACAGAAATCGAGGGCATGCCTATTAGTCTGTCGATCCTCGCGCGGCGCGGCAACGACGAAATGCTCTTGGAACTCGCTAAATCTCTCATGGAATAAGTGGGAACGCGTCAGAATGGTGGGCGATTAATCCGCCGCTGGTTCTTCTTTGAAATGTTCGTAATTCTGCCTGCCAAACCAGGTCATATAACATCTATAGGTCGAAGGTTCGTATCGTGGCGGGTTATTTTCGCTCTGGCAGGTTGGCAGGCATTTCATGACGAAATCATTGGAAGCGTCGAAGAAAAAGGGGGTCGCGTAACGATCGATACCTGGCGCCGAGGCCTTAGCCCGATGTGGTGTCGGGCGGTACCGGTGATTGGACCAACGGTGCAGCAAGTCCCCGGTATTGGCCAGGAAAGCCTCTGGCAATACCGGGGCATCGATCCAGCGTCCGTGGGGTGGGCGAATCTCCAATCCCTCGACTTGGTTCTGTGCCAGTAAGGTCATGAAACTGGAATCAGTGTGTGGAGCAATGCCGAACTGGTTCTCCTCGGCGTCGATTGGCGGATAGTGCGACAGCCAGAATGAAAACTGTGACTCGCGGAAAGCGTCGATAAAAAAGCCAACTGGCAGGTCGAGATCCACGGCGTAGAGCGGCAACAGCGATAGCGCTAATCCCTCTAGGGCAAACATGGCCGCGGATGAAATAGAATCCGACCTCCTGGCATGCGTGGCGCAATTCGCCCGCCGTTGCCTCTAGGGCTCCGGGCCTGCTGGTCAGAAAATCGCTCAAATCAAGAATGGGTATTTGATCCGTCATGATCGGACTAGCTTAGCCGGGTCGACGAAGCAGAGGCAAAACCCCATGGGCACCCTCGTGGATTTTTCAGCCGTGATCGCATGTTGATCGAGTGCGCTCACTACCTCCGGTCCATCAACCACAATGGTCTCGGCGCTATCCTCGATCTTCTTGAAAGACCGACAGATCTCGGAGGTTTCTCAGAACGCGCGCGGAATCGGTGATCTCGTCCAGGACCGTGATGCTGGTGCCATCGACCATATGGATGAGGCGTCTCTTCAGCATTTCGGTTTTTGGCGCCCGGTCTGATCTTAAAACCAGATGGAAGGCCCCGACGCGACCACCGCCCCTGGCCGTCTCGACAACAGTTCCGACCATGCGCTCGATCAAGGCATCGTCGCCATAGTTACCCATGACGGATAAGTTGAGATGAAAGACAACGGCCCTGCCCGCGGCGTGGGAATAAATGCTTTTGATGATCCGGCTGGCGGTTTCCCCACCATCGCGGAGTAATAAATTAGCTGGGACATCGATTGGGTTGGCGACACTTGCCCCATGCGGGATGTCTAGTTCGTTTAATTCCGCCGCGAGGGATGAGGGCAGGGGGCCGATCTCAATATCAAAGTCGGCGAACTGGTCGGTCGCGATAACGCTGGTACCGCCGCCATTTCCAAACAGAATAACGTGTCGGATCGGTTTGGCGGTCTCTGGGTCATGATTTTGCAACCCGAGGAACATCGTCATGAGGTCGTCGAGATCACTCACGGTGATCGATCCGGTTTGTCGGATTACCGCGTCCCAGACGCGCTGGTCATTCGCCAGGGCGCCAGTATGAGAGGCCGCCGCGCGCTGGCCGGAACGTGTTCTGCCACCCTTTAAAATGATGATTGGTTTGCGGGCTCCGGCGTCGCGGAGGAGTTCGAGCAGGCGCCGGCCATCACTGATCTGTTCGAGATAGAGGCCTATGACCTTGGTGTCCGGGTCATGAAGGAAATATTCAAGCATGTCCGCGGGGCCGATATCCGCGCTATTGCCAAGCGAAACGACGGCACTAAAATCTACACCGCGAGTCTGGCCGTAGCGCAATGCATCAAGCGAAAGCCCGCCGCTTTGGGAAATGAACGCGACACCGGGTTTCGCGGGACCAAGATTGTCGACCAATGAAAGTTTGCCGCGCGGAGAGTGCAGGCCGATGCAGTTCGGCCCGATGACGCGGGCGCCATTGGCGTGGGCGACCCGCACGAGCTCGCGCTCAAGCGCCACGCCGGTCGGGATATCTGCGAAGCCGCTCGACATGACTTGCGCGAACCGGACATTTCCAGCGGCGGTTTCAATCAACGGAATCACCTGATTGGCATTCACCGCAACGAAAGCATAGTCGATCGGTTTCGGTGTGGCGGAAAACGATGGATAGGCGGGGAGGCCTTCGATCTCATCGGCTCGGGGGTGGATCGGGTAGATTTCACCCTCGAACCCACTGGCGCGCAGCGTGCGGATAAAGCGATTCCCGTATGCGGTATTGGTTGATGACGCTCCGGCAATCGCGACTGTCTTAGGCAAGAATAGCGCGTCGAATTCGTCGGCGCCGCGCGCAACTTTCTGGGTGTTTTGTTTGGGGGACCTGGCTAGCTCCGACATCAGCATAAGCGCGTCGACGGCGATCGCATGCTTTCCGTTGATGATCACCGGATTGATATCCAACTCCGTGATCTCACCGCCGAGATTGGAAAGCAGACCATCCGCGCCACCTATCGTGAGAAGAAGATCGATGAGCGTTTCACGATCGACCTTTGGCCCGCCTCGAACTCCATCCAAGATGGCATTAAACCTAAGCTCATTGATCATATCCCCGGCGTCCGCGCGGTCGATCGGACAAACTCGGAAACTGACATCGCCTAGGGTTTCGACATAAATTCCGCCGAGTCCGAACATCATCACTGACCCAAAAGTGGGATCACGAAAGGACCCGATAACCAGTTCGACACCCGGCGGTGCCATCTCCTCGACAAGAAAACCATCCACCGAGATCCCAGCTTGCTTCGCGGCCTGGCGCATTCGTTGAATTTCCGTGAGCACTTGGTTCGGGTCGGCCAGGTTCAGTGCGACGAAACCACCCTCTGATTTATGCTGAACGTGGTCGGAGATGATCTTGACGGCAACCGGGAACACTAGCTTGGCGAAGTCGGACGTGGAGGCGTCTTCATCTAAGATATGCAAGCCCCGAGGAACCGACACACCAAAGGCGTCAAGAATCGTCTTGGCCTGATATTCGTTGATCGTCGTTCCATCTCGCGCGCGCACCCGGTCAATGACGCGTCGAGCGATATCGATTGGAGCATTTGGCGGTTTCATGGCGGTCGGACTTTCAGACATCCATCAGCAAAAGAACCTCGCCCTCGGCGATCTGACAGCCTTCCTGGACAAAGATTTTCTTGACCACGCCGGCTTCCGGCGCCATCAGGGGGATTTCCATCTTCATGGACTCGGCGATCATGAGCGGGTCGTCTTCCTCGACCGTCTGACCTTCGGTAACAACGATTTTCCAAGCGGTGCCGGTGACATCGCTTTCGACCTTGATCTCGGTCATATCCAATTCTCTCCTTATCGGACCGCGTTTAGGTCAGTAGCTGGTCGGCCAGTTGCTTAGCAATTTTTGTCCCGTCGGCTTCTCGGACCGCGCGCCCAGCACACTGAACGTGTCGATCAGAAAGCCGCGGGTCTCGCGGGGATCAACGACCGCTTGTGACTCATACAGAGACGCAAGCGACCACGCGGATGAGTCGCGTCCAATTTCCTCGGTCAACGCGGCGAACCGTTCAGGATCGTCTGCCTCGCGCAAATTATACAGGACATTGACGCCCAGCCGAGGCTCCATGAAGCCATAGTCGGCGGTTGGCCAAGAGGCCTGCACATCCGACATGCGGCCGCCTCCCATGTTCAGATAAGCCTGCCCGTAGTTCTTTCGCATGGTCAAGGTGACGGTTGGGACCGTGCAAAGCGACAGAGCGTTCATCCAATTCATAATTTGGCCTGGCGCGCCCCGTTTTTCACCCTCGATACCAACCAGAAACCCGGGTTGATCGACCAGGAACAGTATTGGAATGTTGAAGGAATCACACATCACCAGGAAGGAGGTTGCCTTGCGCATCGCGTTCACATCGATGGCGCCGCCCTTGAATTTGGGATTATTGGCGATGATGCCGACGGAATGGCCATCCAGCCTCGTCAGCCCGGTGACGATCGATTTACCACACCGGGGTTTAAGCTCCAGCAGGCTATTGGTGTCGAAGATGCATTTTATGATAGCGCGGCTATCGTAAACAGACGTCCGGCTTTCCGGCAGGGTGTTGAGGATTTCCTCGCCTCTGGCGTCCGAGCCGATGGGAATGTCGGCAACCGGCGGCATGTCGTTTTTGCTGCCCGGCAAATAGCCCAGAAACTTCTTAATGTTGGCGATAGCTTCCTCGTCGGTGTCGACGACGGAGTCGACTAGTCCCGTGGTCGCAGAATGCAAGCGCGAGCCGCCCTGGTCCTCAGAATCCACGGGTTGGCTGATGGCGATTGAGGTGACGCGGCTGCTGGCGACAGCCATCGTCGCACCTTTTCGCATGACCACGAAGTCGGAAAGACAGGTGTACCAGGTGCTGGACCCATAACAATCTCCGAGCAGCGCCGAGACCCAGGGCGTCTCTCGGGTGCGCAGATACTCTCGGGGATCCTGTCCAAGGATCGCGCGGCCAGCTGCGCCCATTCGGTCGGGCATGCGCGCGCCACTGGATTCCCCCAGGAAAACGATCGGGGCGCCGCGTTTCGCAGCCAATTCCTTGATGTGGCGCATTTTCTTGCCGTTGATAACGCTGCTCGAGGCACCCATGACAGTGAAATCGTTCGAGATCGCCGCGACAGGCCGCCGGTTGATCTCGCCAAACACAGTGATCTTTCCATCGGCGGCGGACTTGTCCTGGACCTCCGGTCGGTGGGAGGTTGCGAGCAATCCGAATTCGGTGAACTTGCCGTCGTCCATCAGGAAAGCGAGCCTTTCCCGTGCATTCAGGTGGCCATCGGCTTTGCGTTTAGAGAGTTTTTTCGAACCCCCCATTTCCAAGGCCTTAGCCTTTCGAACCTGGAGGTCGTCGACCGCTTCACGCACCGCATTCTTCTCAGAATTCCCACTCATGAGGTCGTGCCCTTGTGGTTATCTCTTTGTGCCCCGGCCCAAAGTCACCGGAAATCTGTGAAGCCGAGTTTATATCATGGCTGATCCTGCATCGCTGACTGAATGGCAAGTGCTGATTGCCTCTTGCAGTGATTACATAGGAGGCAAGAGACAATCCCATATCCATCAAACTAACCATGCGCCAGACAAGACCCGGTATGTCGCGGGTAATCGAATGGTTTGATAAAAGTTGCCGGGATCGAGGCACTGGCGCGGCGTCGTTACTGCTGCTAATCACTGGCCATGATTAGGACTTTGCTCATCGCGAACCGTGGCGAGATCGCCTGCCGGGTCGCCCGTACCGCCCGTTCGATGGGCATTCGTACCGTTGCGGTTTTTTCCGAAGCCGATGTGGGCGCGCTGCATGTTGAAAGCTGTGACGCGGCGGTCCCGATCGGTCCCGCACCGGCTGCGGAGTCCTATCTCCGGGGCGAGGTGGTCATTGAAGCAGCCCGCGCCAGTGGCGCCGACGCGGTTCATCCGGGATATGGGTTTTTATCCGAGAACGCGGGTTTCGCCGAGGCTTGTGCCGAAGCGGGGATCATCTTTGTCGGCCCGCCGGCGAAGGCGATCCAGGCGATGGGCTCGAAAGCCGAAGCCAAGGCTTTAATGGAGAACGCTGGCGTTCCGCTGGTGCCCGGCTATCACGGGGCCAGCCAGGATCTGGCGATTCTCACGGGGGCGGCGGAGAAAATCGGCTACCCGGTTCTGCTCAAGGCTAGTGCCGGTGGCGGTGGCCGTGGCATGCGTGTGGTCGAGGCGGCGGAAGAGTTAGAGGCGGCGATCGTGGCGGCCAAGCGCGAGTCCGCCTCGGCCTTTGGTGACGATCGGCTGTTGATCGAGAAATATCTAATCTGGCCACGTCACATAGAAGTACAGGTTTTCGCTGATAGCCAAGGTAATGCCGTCCATTTGTTTGAACGCGACTGCTCCGTACAACGCCGCCATCAAAAGGTATTGGAAGAGGCGCCGGCACCCAATCTCGATCCCGGCATCCGCGCGGCCATGGGCGAGGCCGCGGTATCGGCCGCCAAGGCGATCGGCTATGTTGGCGCCGGCACCGTCGAGTTCATCATGGATGACACCGGGTTTTATTTCATGGAAATGAACACCCGCTTGCAGGTCGAGCATCCGGTAACCGAGTTGATCACCGGACTCGATCTTGTCGAATGGCAGCTTCTGGTCGCGGCGGGGGGACGGTTGCCGCTGCTTCAGGACGATATCGTTGAAACCGGTCATGCCTTTGAAGCGCGACTCTACGCCGAGGACCCGTTCGATTTTCGCCCCCAGACCGGACGGATCAGCCATCTTCGTTTTCCTGGCTCTCCGGCTCGGGTCGATACCGGTGTTCGACGGGATGACACCGTATCGATCCATTATGATCCGATGATCGCCAAGCTGATCGTTCATGGCCGGGACCGGAAAGAGGCGTTGGGCCGGATGTCGGCGGCTCTGGCCGAGACGGAGGTCGGTGGATTGGTGACGAACCAACCGTTCCTGGCGCGTCTCGCGGCGCACCCGGCTTTCGCGGCCGCTGAGGTTCACACAGGTTTCATAAACCAGCATGCCGCCGATCTGACGCCGGAAAACCCAGGTGTTTCCGCCACGATGCTTGCCCTGGCATCCCTTGCCTGGTCGTGCCGCCGATCGGTCCAGGCCTTGGAACGCGGTTCCACCTCCAGCGACCCTTCCTCGCCCTGGCACGGTGTCGGCGGGTGGCGTCTCAATGAGCCGGCGATCCTGATTTTTGTGTTGGACGTGAACGACGAAAGGTCGGTAGTTAAGCTTCGGGCGTGTGATGATGGGTATGAGATGATCGAACCGATGGCCGGCATGAAGATCCGAGGTCAAATTGACGAATTGGGCTGTTTGGTCGCCATGATTGACGGCGCAAGCATCACCGCTGGGCTGTCGTTCGATGGTGATGCCGTCACTCTATTCGGGTCGGAAGACCCGATTGTCGCCATATTGATCGACCCGCTTGAGGCGGTGGGAGAAATGGAAGCCGCCGGTGGCCGCCTCACTGCGCCCATGCCGGGTAAGATCATCTCGGTCCACGCAAGCGATGGAGATTTCGTGGAACGTGGCGCTCCACTCGTGGTCCTGGAGGCCATGAAAATGGAACATACAATATCTGCGCCCAGCGATGGCACAGTCACCATGTTTCACTATGCCGCCGGAGATCTTGTCGAGGAGGGCGCGGACCTGCTGGATTTTGAGCCCGCCGAGGAGGTTTAGCCCATGCGGTCTCCCGGGGGCGTCACCAACGCGCCATTGATTGTGCGATTGGCTAGGGCGGCCCGACCGCGCCGAATCGTTATGATTTCGATCGTGATTGGAGTGGCGCTGCTGTTGCTCTCGCCGCCCGCTGGCATGGAACGGGATATGGCGGTGGCCGGCGCGCTGGTCCTGTTTACCATAGGGCTTTTGGCGACGGCTAGTCTCGCCGAGCAGCTTGCGATTCTGGTTTTCTTCCTATTCGCTATGATTCTATCCGTCGCGCCGCCAGGCGTGGTGTTTTCAGGCTTTACGTCCGGCGCTTTCTGGCTGGTCTTTGGTGGGTTGGTGATTGGCGCAGCGGTTGATCGGACCGGTCTTGGCGCCAGGATCGCTGGCGTGATTACCCGATGCGTCGGTCGCGATTACGGCGTTGTCATTGGCGCGATAATCCTGGTGAACATAGTATTGGTATTTCTGATGCCCTCGACCCTCAGCCGCGTGGTCATGCTGATCCCCGTGGTTCTGGCGCTGGCCCAGCGGCTTGGATACCCCGGAGGAGGAAAGCAGCGGGCTGGGATGGTCATGGCGACGGTGCTCAGCGCTTATCTGTGCTCGACTTCGGTCCTGCCGGCAAACGTGCCAAACAATGTACTGTTGGGCGCATCGGAAGCTTTCCAAGGAATTCAGATCCACTATTTTGATTATCTGACCCTCCATTTCCCAGTCCTGGCGTTGCTGCGTGCCTTTACGATCTGGGCCTGCGTGGTTTGGTTATTTCGACCGCCCGCCGGAAGCACCGTGACCGCTTCAGCGTCTTCGCCCGACGCGCTGCCGCCCGCGTCGCATGGCGTCTTCAGCGCGCAAGAAGGGCGCTTGGCCATCTTGCTGGCTGCGGCATTGGTCCTTTGGGCGACGGACTCGTTGCACGGCGTGGCCCCGGCCTGGGTATCTCTAGGGGTTGGGCTGTTATGCTTGCTGCCGGTTTTGACCTTGGTGCCGCCCGAGACGTTTCGCGAGAAGGTCCATGTTGGGCCGTTGATCTACGTTGCGGGTATCATTGGCATCGGCGCTGTGGTTTCTGAAACTGGACTGGGCGCATTTCTCAGCCATCGGATGTTGGATGTGATCGCGCTTTCCCCGGACACGCCTTTGCATTCGCTTCTCTCTCTGAGTGGATTGGCGATGGTGCTTGGGATGTTCGCCACCATGCCGGGCGTGCCGGCTATCCTGGTGCCAATCGCCAGTGAATTACAGACCGCGTCGGGCCTGACCATGGATGCGGTGCTGATGACTCAGGTGATTGGATTTTCCACGGTTTGGTTCCCTTATCAGGTCCCGCCGATCATCGTTGGAATTCAGCTTGGGGGCGTGACACTTTCGGATGGACTCAAGGCAACGGTCTCTACCGCGATTGTTGGTCTGTTGGTCCTGCTGCCGCTGGACGTCGCGTGGTGGCGTTTTCTTGGCTATCTGCCTGATGGCGTGCTCTGGTGACCGTTAACCTCATAAAAATCTGCGTTGGTATCGATACGGTGCGTCAACTCGAGGAGCACAGGAACCTTCGCCGCGCCAAACTGGGCCGCAAGGGTATCGAGCCCTTCGACGTCCATGTCACACGTAACATGCCGCGCCGCGCCGCGGACGTCCTTGATGGCGGGTCACTCTACTGGGTTATACGCCGGCAGATCCGGGTCCGTCAGCGCATCCTGCGCCTGGAGGAAGTTCGGGACGAAGAGGGTGCTCGGCGTTGTGCCCTGATCATGGATGCCGAGTTGATCCGGACTGAGCCCAGAGCCTTCAGGCCTTTCCAGGGGTGGCGTTACTTCACTGTCGAGGACGCGCCGAATGACTTGGCCGGCGCGGGTGATGACAGCGACGATATGCCGGAGACGATGCGTCGCGAGTTGCGGTCCTTGGGGCTGATCTAACTTAACATCCGCGAGCGCCATGAAGAATGACGGCGTTCTGCCTCGAGGAGGAAAGACGGCAAGACTCAGCTGTTGCAGCCGAGGGAAGCGCGGGCCGCAACTGGGGCCGGCCTTATCGTCCAGCGTTCGAAAATGCCGGTGCAGGCTTAGACGCCTGGAGCGACTGCGAAATCAACGCTGGATCCACTTATCGTCATCGGTACCAGGGTAAGGCTAGCGATCCGCTGTCCCCGGCTAAAGCTCATCCTGCTAGTGGAGCAGCGAATTATGGTGATCTGATTCCAGCCGCGCCTGGGCTTTTTGCGCTCGCAATGCCAAAGGTCCGTCATGCCCTGGCCGGTTATGAGCACCAGCCGGCCGCTCCATCCGTCCTCGCTGCCCAAAACCAGAAGGTTATCAAGGTTCACCGTCGTCTTGGCGGTAATCGGTATGTTGGAGAAACGCGAGAATTATGGTGTTTCGATTCCGTCCCCTTGCTTCGGTCTGTCCTGCGGGTGTCGGCTGCAGCCGACACACTCGTGGACGTAGACGCGGCGGATGAATTTGGAGTGTATGCTCATCCTAACTGACTGACGGCCAAATAACCAAAGACGAGGTTTGCGCAAATCAGGCTGGCGCCGTGAAAGAGGGTTGAATTTAACTAAGCGTTTGGGGGCAGGATTGACACCCCTGCTATTTTCCATCCGCTCTGTACAAGGGCCTGATTGCCCTATACAGGCTCGGATTAGGTCTCCATTTTAGCGAGCGCCATCCATATCTAGTACCGTACCTCGCATCGTGTAACTAATGTAAAAAACTAAACAATGCCTATGTTGAAAGCTGAGCTTTGCTAATTTGGAACCGTGGCGGCGCCCCGTTTGGTGGAAGCGTAATTATTGTGTTTGTTTTGCTTGCCAAGCTGAGAAGGGCTGACTATAAGACA
>JAPKDN010000763.1 GCA_028822575.1 Alphaproteobacteria bacterium
ACCATGCCCCCCCGGATTGATATAATCTCCAGCATTGGTTATGGCGACGATATTAATCAAGCCTTCGACGTTCTGCATGGCGGATACCCAACCCGACCCAGAGTCGCGGCGAAGATAAAGGGCTATAAGGGCCACCTTAACAAAGAACTTGGCCAAGTCATTTGCACCAGTATGACGGTGCTCGATACCCACCGAGCCTAGGCACGTCGAGGTGAGATCGTGTTCGGCAATCTCGTGACCGACGCCATGCGCACCGCGACCGACAGCGACGTCGAGGTGACGAATGGAAGCGTGATCAGAGGTGACAAGAAAATAGCCCACCAGTGCCGAGCTTGCCTCCAAGGATTTAGTGACCAAACTGCCCTTCGGCAACAAGACCGTGAAACTCTCCTTGATCGGAGCCCAGCTCCTGGAAGCGCTGGAGATTGGTGTCAGTCAGATGGACGAAACCAAGGGCAGACCCTCCCAGGTTTCCGACCTAGTTTCCCCGATGGTGCGGCAAAGCAGACCGGATCAAGGGTCGTCGATGTGACGATCGGAGGCGCCGCTCTCGACAAGGCAAAAACCTATTCCATGGCGAACAATGATTTCTTGGCGCGAGGAAGTGGCGGCTATTCCGGGTCCCGCGGCCCCAAGATGCTGATCGACACCAAATCCGGCGCCGTGATGGCGTCCCAAGTGATCAACCATGTCTCTAGGCCAGACAACATCTCGCTGGAGACCGAGGGGCGGATTACCCGTCAAAACGAAAACCTGCACTAAAGACAATCGCGCCAGCAGGCGTTATCGTTCCTCATGATTTTAATAAGTTCGCGTCAAGGAACGCCAAGTAACCCGGGAGAAAATGATGCTGTTGGATGTCCGCACCTATACTTGCAAACCAGGGACCATCAAGAAGCACCTGGAAGTTTACGAGCAATACGGCAAGGCGCCGCAAAGTAAACATCTGGGCCAACCCGTCGCCTATCTGGTCACCGAGACCGGCAATGTGAACCAATACGTTCACATCTGGGCCTATGAGAACGCCGGTGACAGGGAAGCCAAACGCACCGCCATGCAAGCCGACCCCGACTGGGTGAAATACACCCAGGAAAGCGCCAAGCTCGGTGCCCTGATCAACCAGGAAAATAAACTGATGAAGCCAGCAAATTTCTACGGTAGGCCGCAACGCTCGGCTTAATCCGACGCAATAACAATGGGGCCCGCCAGCACGATCTGGCGGGCTTTTCTTATATCCATCCCAGTTTTACCGCTTGAATTACCTGTCAACACTATAAAATGCCGAATTTCCGATACTCACGAACGCTGTGATGCGCTAGAACCCGCAAAGATCAGACATCGTGATTGGAGCGAGCGAGATGGCACCGGACGACGGATTGCTCTCGGCGGACTGGGTTCTCGAACCCCAAACGCGCGCCAGCTCACGAAGCAGCTACTCGGTCAGGATCTCAAATTTGATCCTAACCATGTCTATCGGCGTTCATGACCATGAAAAAGTCACGCCCCAACGCGTGGCGATCAATGTCGAGTTGGTGCTCGATTATCCAGCCGGCGGCTTTGGCGACGCGCTTTACCGCAAGGTGGTCTGCTACGAAACCCTGATCCGCCGTATCAAGGAAATGGCCAGCGAGGGCCACGTGATCCTGGTCGAGACCTTCGCCGAGCGTGTCGCCGACTTGGCGCTTACCGATCGGCGGGTTTTGTCAGTCGCTGTTGATGTGGAAAAGCTAGACATATTCGACGATTGCGACGCCGTGGGCACGACGATCGAGAAAAGCCGGTTATAGATCGCAGTCGAAAAAGACCCTTCGAGACGCGGCCGAGGGGTCGGACCTCAGGGTTTGGCCAGTTAAATTTGCACCCAAACAACCTACCTGAGGAGTGCGAAGCGCTGTATCGAAGGATCTTATCGGATCCCGAAAAACTAGACGTCAAACACCCCCAACCTAGTCAGCCGCGCCCCGAGCATCGAGCGATGGCGAGTCATAGTCCAAGCCGAATTGCAATGCCGCCAGACGCGCATATAGCGGATTTATCGCCATCAATTCATTGTGTGTACCGCTGGCAACGGGCCGGCCATCCTGCATGACCACGATTCGATCGGCGCTAAGCACCGTTGCAAGGCGGTGCGCGATCACTAGGGTGGTCCGCCCCGCCATGATCCGCTCCAGCGCCTGCTGCACCGCGCGCTCGCTCTCGGCATCCAAGGCACTAGTCGCTTCATCGAGCAACAGAACAGCGGGATCGCGCAAGATCGCCCTTGCAATCGCGAGACGTTGACGCTGACCACCGGAAAGGCGTACGCCCTTTTCGCCCAAATCCGT
>JAPKDN010000764.1 GCA_028822575.1 Alphaproteobacteria bacterium
CGGCCGCATCTTGGCGGCGGCGCGAAGGTGCTCCAATCCGCAACCTCCGGTCAGTCAACGACACGATGCCTCCGAGCACCATGATTAACGAGCCAATCCACAGCCACGGCACCAAGGGCTTATAGTAGAGCCGGATCGTCCAACCACCCTTGCCGTTCGCCTCACCAAGCACGACGTAGAGATCGTACATCGCGGTGGTGAAAATCGCCGCCTCTGTGGTGTCCTGGCCTGAGACCAGATAACGACGCCGTTCGGGTTCCAGCTTGATTAATTCCTTGCCGCCCGTCTTCACCGTAAAGAACCCACGCTCAGCAGCATAGTTCGGCCCGCGAATTTGGCGCGCATCATCAAAGGTGAACTCGTATCCTGAAACATCGACCGTCTGGCCAGGTTTCATAATCTGAATGCTTTCAACTTGCCACAACGCGGCACCAGTAACTCCGGCCACCGTGATAGCGAGACCAAAATGCGCAATAGTCATACCCCAAGCCGCGCGCGGCAATCCCGCTGCCCGCTCTAGGCTATCGCCGAATGCAATTCGCCCAAGGCCAATACGCTCGCCCATTTCCAGGAGCACGGAAGCGCATAACCATCCCGCGATCCCAATGCCAATTGGGCCGAAAACCGTCTTGCCCCAAGTAAGATACGCCGTGCCCAACGCCACCAGAGCGGCGATCACAAATGCCATCTTGAGCCGCGCCATCACGCCACCAAGGTCGGCACGTTTCCACGGCAGGAGCGGCCCGATGCCGACCGCGATCACCAGCGGGATCATCAGCGGCACGAAGGTCGCGTTGAAGAAAGGCGGTCCGACGGAGACCTTCTCGCCGCCGAAAGCATCGAGGAAGAGCGGGTAGAGCGTCCCGAGGAACACTGTCGCCGCCGCCGTTGTCAGCAACAGGTTATTCAAAACCAAACCCCCTTCGCGGCTAATCGGCTGAAACAAACCCCTACTTTGCAGCTGCGGTGCACGCCACGCAAAAAGCGCAAGGCTCCCGCCGGTGGCGATGACCAATATTCCCAGAATGAAAACACCGCGATCCGGATCGCTCGCGAAGGAATGCACGGAGGTCAAAACACCAGAACGAACCAGAAAGGTGCCTATCAAGCTTAGCGAGAATGTGATGATAGCCAGCAGGATGGTCCAGCTTTTCAACGCATCTCGCTTCTCAACCACGATAGCGGAATGCAACAATGCGGTCCCGACCAACCACGGCATAAAGGAAGCGTTCTCGACCGGGTCCCAATACCACCAGCCTCCCCAACCAAGCTCGTAATAAGCCCACCAACTGCCGAGCGCGATCCCGGCGGTGAGGAACAACCAGGCCAATAGCGTCCAGGGCCGTACCCAGCGGGCCCAGGCAGCGTCGACCTTACCTTCGATCAGAGCAGCGACGGCAAAGGAAAATGCAATAGAGAAACCGACATAGCCGACATAAAGGATCGGCGGATGCAGTGCCAAGCCCGGATCCTGCAGCAACGGGTTCAACCCTTGTCCATCGAGCGGAGCCGGATCGAGACGCTCGAATGGGTTCGAAGTCAATATGATAAACAGCAGGAAGCCGATGGAGATCATCGCCTGCACGGCCAAAGTCCGCGCCTTCAGTCCCGGCGGTAGGTTGCGCCCAAAGCCGGCGACGATGGCTCCAAATAGCGCCAGGATTAACACCCAGAGCAGCATCGAACCTTCATGATTTCCCCAAACGCCGCTGATCTTATAAATCAACGGTTTCAAGGAATTCGAATTGTCTGCGACGTTCTTAACGCTGAAATCACTGGTGACATAGGCGTACATCAAAGCCAGAAAGGCGATGAACAACAGGCCCAGCTGCGCAACCGCTGTCGGGGTGGCAACGGCCATCCAAGCGCGATTATCCCGCGCGGCACCAATCAACGGCACGGATGCTTGTGTAACGGCGACGCAGAGCGCCAGGATTAAGGCAAAGTGGCCGATCTCAACGATCATTTCTTTTCATCCTGTTCTCCAGCGTGTTTCCATTTGCCAGATTTTTTTAACGCTTCCGCCACTTCTGGCGGCATGTAATTCTCGTCGTGCTTAGCGAGCACTTCACGCGCCATGAACACGCCGTCAGGCCGCAACGCGCCCTCAGTCACCACACCCTGCCCCTCGCGGAATAGGTCCGGCAAGATGCCGCGATAACTAACCTTCACGGTTTGGTCGAGGTCAGTCACTTCAAAATTGGTCACTAGGCCATTTTCGGCTTTTGAGATGGTTCCTTCCTTCACCAGACCGCCCATCCGGAAATGTTGGCCAGGCGATACGCCCTTTGTTTGCACGTCCGTCGGGCTGTGGAAGAAGACG
>JAPKDN010000765.1 GCA_028822575.1 Alphaproteobacteria bacterium
CTTGGAATGCAGGATGGCGCCCTTGATCCGGCTATCCTCCATGATTGGGGCGGTGGCCCAGGCATGCATGACGATGTCCACGCCGGCTTCGCGCGCCAGATCATCGGAGGCGATCTTTAGCCGCTCTGGATCGATCATCGGCGCCCAGGTGACGATCCCATGATGGGCGGAGAACCGGTTCGACCAGTAGTCGACATTGCGCTCGTCGCGGGTCCCCCAAAGATTGCGTTCTGGGCCCAGGATCGCGTCCTGGGGTAGGCGGCCCAGAACCTCTTCGCAAAACCCCCGCAGCACTAGATTGCCGTCCCAGTCGGTCATCCGATCGATCCAGATCACCAATCCCCCGGTCGCGAGCCCGCCGAGGTGGTTATAGCGCTCGACCAGCATGGTGCGGGCGCCAAGCCGGGCGGCGGCAGTCGCGGCGGCGGTACCCGCGGGGCCGCCACCGATCACCAGCACATCTACCTCGTCGAATACCGGTATCTCGCGCGCTGGCTCGGTAATCGTGGCGCCAGAGCGCCGGGCCCGACGTGGTTCGCGCTCCACGTTGAAGACGGATTGGGTGTAGGTCTGGCGATCTTCACCGCTCATGGCACGGCTCCCCATGGTTTAGCCTCCCAATGGACTAGTGAAATTTGAGGGACTCGTCCACAAGTGGGCGCATCATCGGTCCGGAAATCCCAAGAAGCACTATTCGACCGACTAGCTAATGCCGGGCACGGGATCAAAGGGTGTATCGCCGGGCCTACCGGGCGCGAACCGCCAAACGGGTTTTCCAACATCTGGAGCGGGCAGGGCGAGTAGAGAGGCCGATACCGTGCCATAGCCATGATTGGAGACCACAGTCATCGCCCGATTGTGCTCCAGATCATGAATATCATTCTGCTCGGTCATCAGGGCGATCCAGGCATCCCAGTCACCGTTCTCGGGCTTGGGCACTGGCGCCTCTGTGAAACGAGGACCATAGCTGGCGATGCGCGGCGCGCGCTGGTCATTCAGTTCCATCGCGGTGATCATTGAGATGCCTTCAGGAACCTCGATAATCTCAACCCGACCAGGGCCATCGGGACCGGCATGGCGCAGCCAATAGGCATCTCGGTTATCGGCGATAATCATATTGAAGGGCCGATAAGCGCCGGGTTCGAGTTCGGCCAACGCTGTGCCGGCGTCTATCGCGTCGGCGTGATCCAGAGCTTCCAGAACCAACTCTCCCCGGCTGCGTTTGCCGGCGGCGGGGCCAAGATGACCGGTCCGATTGAGAATACAGGCGACGACGCCGGAATCATTCATGCCCATCCAACTGCCGCCGGCCAGCTCGTCGAGGCCCGCAGTGACCTCCTCGCGGTCCGGCCAGTGCCGGCGGGGCGGTAACCAGGGACGATCGACCATCTCGTCGCGTAACGCGGCCATGATGATAGGCCACTTATGATCAGGGCGGCGCAGAAGGACGATTGTACACATTATCTTACTCGGCAGGTGACATTTTTACACGCGCCGGCTCGATACCATGGCCAGGGCGGAGCGGCAAAGTTGATATAAAATTTCACCGCCTCTTGATCTCTCTCAAGGTGAGGTTAGGATCTTAATGCAACTCTCCTCACCATCCGATGTTACTAGCGGCGCATCATTTAACCGCAATTTGATATATGAGCATGAGTGATTTTGAGGATCGACAAAGAGGCGTGGATGGCAAATTCGCCCATGACGTGGAAACGCAGTTCAAGGCAATGGAGCGGCGCGATAAATTTATGGGACTTCGGGTTTCGGAAAGGCTCTCGGCAAGTCCGGGGTCGAGGCCGAAAGTTTCGCCTAGGATAGAGTAAACGCGAACTTTGATCGCCCGGGTGACGACGACGTGGTGGCATTCGTGCTAAAGAGCGTCGAGGTAACCTTTGCCGATCTTTCTGAGCATAGGCTGCGCAACAAGATGGACGAGTTGATGCGCTAGGCCGAGCATCAACTCTTCGAGGCACAACCCGGCTGGGATACATGACCGCGATGTCCAATCCAAAAGTGGTTGAACTTGAGGGCAGGGGCGTACTTGCTGTCTTGGGCGAGGACCGGGTTGCGTTCCTGCAAGGCCTGGTCTCCAACGACGTGGAGCGGGTCGCCCTGGACCGCGCTGTCTATTCTGCCTTGCTAACGCCTCAAGGCAAGTTCCTGCTCGACTTCGTCATGGCCAGCGATGGCGACCGGCTGTTGCTGGAATGCGAGGCGTGCCGGCTGGCGGATTTATCCAAGAAGTTACGGGTCTACAAGCTCCGCTCCAAGGTCGAGCTCGCGGATGTGAGCGCCGACTTCAGGTCCTACG
>JAPKDN010000766.1 GCA_028822575.1 Alphaproteobacteria bacterium
CGATGATATCTTCCATTGCCGCGCGAATTTTATTCGGTCCCGCCGGGGTCGAAACCGCTCGAAACGGAGCTCTACATGCTGAAGTTTTTCTACAACACCGCGCCCAATCCGATGAAGGTTGCCTTGTTCCTCGAGGAAGCCGGGCTTGAGTATGAGCCTATCCCCATCGATTCCCGTCAGGGTGATCAGTTCAAGCCTGAATATCTGGCCGTCAACCCGAACGCCAAATCACCCTCGATCGTGGATGACGGTAACGTGGTCTTCGACAGCAACGCGATCCTACTCTATCTCGGCGAGAAGACCGGTAAGTTCATGCCCGCCGACACCCCCGCCGCGCGCGGCGATCTGTTGTCTTGGATGATGTTCGTCGCCACCGGCATCGGCCCCTATTCCGGTCAATCGGTGCATTTCCGGCATTTCGCGCCGGCGGGCAACGAGTATGGAGTTAACCGCTACCTCTTCGAAGCCGAACGGCATTACGGCATTCTGAATGACCGCCTCGCCGACCGCGCCTATATGGTGGGCGATACGTACACGATCGTTGATATGTGTGTTTGGGGCTGGGCGCGCTTGGTGCCCTTCGTGATCGGCGAAGGCGCGCTAGAGGGCATGACCCATCTCAACCGTTTGGTCCAGGAGATCAACGCCCACCCGGCCGCCGAGCGCGCGCTGGCGATCAAGGACAAGCATGGCCATGTCTTCAAGGCCGAGATGGACGATCAGGCCAAGAAGTTCATGTTCCCGCAGAACGACCGGTTGGCAGGCTGATCGCGCGGGTGCCTGGTCACGACTGAGTTGGAAGGGGGTGCCTGGATAATCCAGTCCAGGCACCCTATCCGATGGTATTCTTAGAGATCTTGGAGGTCCGGCATGGCCAATGTCGAAGTTTACACCACCATGTGGTGCCCGTTCTGTCATCGCGCCAAACACCTGCTGTCCGGCAAGGGCGTCACCTTTACCGAGATCGACATCGGCATGAGCCGGACCAAGAAGCAGGAAATGATGGAGCGCGCCGACGGTCGTCACACCGTACCGCAGATCTTTATCGATGGCGTCGGCATTGGCGGCTCGGACGAGTTGGCGGCGCTGGAGGCCGGCGGTAAGCTGGACCCCATGCTGGCCTGAAGCTGATCCAACCGAAGGCAATCCGATGAGCAAACTGACCATCGCTTGCGTGCAGACCAATACCAAGCCCGACCCGCTGGCCAATATCGCCGAGGTCGGCGCGATGATCCGAGAGGCCAAGGCCCAGGGTGCCGATCTGATCACCACGCCGGAAGTCGTCGGGATGATGTGCGCCAATCGAGAAGAGGCCCTGACCAGGGCGCGTCCCGAAGAAACCCATGAAGTTTTGGCGGCGTTTCGGGACCTGGCGGCGGAACTTAAGGCCTGGCTGCTGATCGGCTCGATCTCGATCAAACTGTCGGATGACAAACTCGCGAACCGGAGTTTTCTGATCGACCCGGATGGTGGCATCGTCGCCCGCTATACAAAAATCCACATGTTTGACGTCCAGGTCGGCGATGGGACCTTGTACCGAGAATCCTACACCTATCAGCCGGGCGAGGAAGCGGTCTTGGCCGAAACGCCCTGGGGTACGGTGGGGTTGACGATCTGTTACGATATCCGCTTTCCCTATCTGTTCCGGGATCTCGCGCATGCTGGCGCCAAATTGATTTTCTCTCCCGCCGCCTTCACCAAGGTCACTGGCGAGGCCCATTGGCATATATTGCAGCGGGCGCGCGCGATCGAGAATGGTTGCTTCATTGTCTCCCCCGCGCAAACCGGGACACACGCCGGTGGCCGTCAAACCTTCGGTCATTCGGTGATCGTCGCACCATGGGGCGAGGTTTTGTGCGACGGCGGAACGGAGCCCGGTGTGTATTTGACGGGGATTGATCTTGGGGCAATCGACGAGGCCAGGGGTAAGGTACCATCACTCACCCATGATCGGCCGTATTCACCACCAATCCCACGTCTTGATGGATTGCGCGCCACCAGCGATTGACCCACCCGTTATTTTAGGGCGACCTAATGGCGCATCCTCGTCAAAGGGTTTAGGAATTGCGTTGACAGCATCGGAACGGAGATAGACAAACGCGGGTTCGCGTCAGGTAAACCGTTTTAGGCCACTCAACGCAAAGCTCATTTGAAGATCAACAGGACGAGGTCTAGGGCGGGTCGTTCGCCGCCTAAGACAAAGCCAGTATGGATGAAAAATTTTTGTTCCAAACTCAGCGCTTTGAGGCTAACAACATAAACCCAAACGTTGAGTTTGAGCGCAAACGCTGCCTGGACGCCAGTTGCGG
>JAPKDN010000767.1 GCA_028822575.1 Alphaproteobacteria bacterium
AAGCCAACAAAGGTAATCAGCTGATTTTGGCCTAGAGAAGGCGCTTGTTCGCCTCAATATCTGCAATGTCAGGCGGGAGGGGAACATCAGATGCACGCCCGAGGTTGGGTCGGCCAAGCGCGCAAAATCGGGAAAGACCTCCGACAGCACCGCGACCAATGGATCACGGGTGTGACATCAAGTGCATGCGCCTGATGTCACACCCAAAAAATTCTCGTCGATAAAGCGCGCGAAAACCGCCTATGAATCGATGGGGATGCCGGTCAATATGGACTTGCAGGCCTCGGAGCAAAGGTAACAGCCATTACGGAGCCGCCAGATATCCAAGCTGGATCGTCGGCGCGAGGGTTTTGCTGAAGGTCTCGGCATAGATGACCCAACCGTTCGGGTCCAGGTTATCCAGTGCCGAAAGCAGCCAACCCCCATAACGGAATTCGCTGTCATAGTAATCTTTCCGGACCCAAACCCCGGCCTCGAAGGCCGATTTCAAAAACTCAAGACTTCGGCCCAAGCCCAAGATCGCGCCAGTTGGGAGCTGATGTGTTGGGGTCATGATAGCCAAGCGCGTACGCGGCTTCCGAGGCCGTAATGACACTCTTTAAGCCGATATGACCTGGGTCCTTGATACAGACCTTGTCGCCGGGCTCCAATAGCCTGTGCGTCGCCAGGTCCACCACCTGCTGAAGCCCCGATGCCACTAGGATACAATCTGGCGACCCTGAAATCCCGAACGCCGTGTGGAGATCTTCAGAAATGGTTAGCCACAACAGAAAATGTCCCTGAGTATCCTGATGTTCAAGGAAATGCACTGGCTAAAAACGCCAAAACGGGCTCGCCAACCTTGCCCAAGTTGAGAATGGGAAAGCTCCGAGCGATGGATAACCTGGATTAAGAAATATAGGGCTGAAACCTGTCTGATGGACCGGCAACGTCTCGACCATGCAGGCTTGGCTCGATGGTTCGAGGGGGCTCCCTGCTTAAGGTCACGGGCTCCATCATTCTGGGCGTCGCCATGGTTAAACCCGAGAGATCCTCTGCCAGCAACGTTCAGATGCCTGAGCGTGTTTCCACACAACCTTCCGCCAACAATCGACCGAAGATGACAGCGATGGTATTCCGTCCAAGGTTCGTCTCCCGAGCCAAGTCCCCCGTTGATGGCAGACGTTGGCCAGGACGAAGGCGACATTCGGCGATCGCGTCGCAAAAGACTGCTTAGACTTGGTCCTGAAGGGTCTCGCTGCTGGACCGGTTTAGAGAGAATACTGTCCAGACTGTTGCTGTGACATTCAGGGAGTACATTTATCGCTCAATGAAAAATGCTCTAATTGGCCCTTTTCATTAGGCTGCGAGCGGCGTAGCACAAGTAGCCTGGAATTACGGTGTTTTAGGAGGATGACCATGTCTTATGTACCCAATGCCTTTCGCGTCAAGGAGCTCGAGGCCCAGCACCGTCTGATCCAGGACCATAACTTCGGTATGCTGATCGCGTCGGGGACCGACGGGATACGGGTGTCGCATCTTCCTTTTTTATTGGATACGGATCGCGGTGCTTTCGGACACCTGTGCTGTCACGTCGCCAAGGCTAACCCGATCTGGCGCGGGATCGAGGCTGGGCCCTTACTTGCAGTTTTCTCGGGTCCACATGCCTATATATCACCGGATTGGTACGCGAACCCGAATCTAGTGCCGACCTGGAACTATACGGCCGCTTACGTTCACGGCGAGGCTCGGCTGATGGAAGGTGAGGCGCTCGACACCTTATTGGCCGATCTCACCAATGCTGAGGAAGCGCTGATCACCAACAAGCAGCCCTGGTCGGTGGAGGCTGTTTCTCAAAGCACCTATGCATCCATGCGCCAAGCCATTGTCGGCATCGACATCGCGATTACTTCGATTGATGGAAAGGCGAAGATGGGTCAGAATCGAGAACAAAATGACCGGGCCGGTGTCGTTCAAGCACTTCAAGGGCTTGGAACCACGGATGGACTGGCGGTTGCGGCTTTGATGGGAGCGGTGGATACCTGAGTAAAGCGACTGTTCAAGGGAGCGGGTCGGGTGTAAAATTGCCGAATATCTATGTTGATTTCGAAAGCAACCCAATGGCCCGCAGATCCCCAATCGCCAAACTGGCGGCAACAATCGTTACCTTGCCGATTACACTGGTGGTGGTGCTTTTCGCCGTGTCCAACCGTCATATGGTCGAGGTGCAATTCTGGCCTTTGCCGGGAGGCGTCGACTTGCCGCTCTATATCATAGGGTTGGTGACGATGGTGGTAGGGTTCCTCATTGGTGGCGTAATCGTCTGGAT